>JAEOUK010000381.1 GCA_016839385.1 Promethearchaeota archaeon | reverse complement strand
GCATATTTTGGAGGATGGGATGAGCATACTCTTGTAGTATTTCAGGAAGCATGTGAAATATCTGGTCCATCTCGTATCTTTTTCGGACCGATATTGAGGATATCAAAATGGGTTGTTAAGAAATCCCCCTTTCATAACCGATTCCCAATTCCATATATGGAAGCACAACAAGAAGCCATGCAGTTAATGAAAATTCGACATATAAAAGATAAATTGATTTTGTTTTTGTACCCAAAATCTCATTCCTAAGTGGAATCCAAAATTAGACAATATATATCATTGACATTTGTGCCAGTTTGGTTGATTTCAATAGCATCCCCAATATAATTGAAAAGTGAATATGAGTCGTTGTCAGACAGAAATTTCTCAATATCTAATTCGGATTCTGCTATTTTATTTATTGTATTTGAATCAACTATAGCTCCTGCTGCAGGAGAGTTTCCTTCTATTCCATCAAACGCCATCGAAACTACAGCAAAATTAAGGCTAGGCGCTCCATTTAGCTTAAGTTCTTGGAGAAATCCAAGGAGCATTTCTTGATTTCGTCCACCTATTCCCTCCCCTTTAATGGTAACTGTTGTTTCACCACTGCCAATCAAAAATGCTTGGGAAGAGTTTAGAAATCCAGGCTTCAAAGATTGTATCAAATGTGCTAATTTGGTTCCTACATTTTTTGCTTCTCCCTTGAGATCAAGAGCTGTTATATTTCTTAGTTCTGGAATTTTCTCACGTCGAAAAAACTCTTTCATTTCGGAAACAGCTGTTGAAGCCGAACCAATGATGAAATTAGACATTTTAGCAAAAATTGGGTTATCTTGTTTTGGTGTTTCCTGTAGTAATCCATTCACTCCTTTTCTTAACACTACTCGGATAGATTCAGGTACAATATGGACTATACGATATTTTTCGATAACATCCCAAGCTTTTGCAAATGTGCTGGTGTCGAAAGTAGTAGGACCAGAAGCAATTGAATCTATTGGGTCTCCCTTCACATCTGATAAAATTAGGCTAAGTGCTGTTCTCGGATAGATTGCTTGAGCTAATTGACCTCCCTTAAAGTCGGACACATGTTTTCTGATGGAATTTATTTCTACAATATCTGCTCCACTTTTCAGTAGCACCTCATTTAATGTTTGGAGTGATGAGATGGTTATAGGTCTTTTTGGTAGAGGCATCAAAGCAGATCCCCCTCCACTTATTACTACTAATACAAATGTATCTTTTGAAGCTTTAGAAACCAATTCCATTATTCTCTTGGTTCCTTTTATTCCGATTTTATCAGGAATTGGGTGAGAGGCATATACAATGTCAATTTTGCTAGTGATACCACTATCTGAGATAAAATCAATAGATTTACCCCAACGAGTTTCTTGTCCTTTTGGAATATTGATGCTTCCATAACACTCGATAATGGGTCCAATTTTTTTTAGAAGTGCATTCACTAACCCCGCTGTTGCTTTTCCTCCCCCGATGATAAGGATCTTGGAGAAATCAAAGAGATCATATTTTAAATGTTGAGTAGATTGACTATTTGAAATCGTCAAATGGGTTCCATTAACATGGACAGAGTTCTCTATTAACTGTTCTGGCATCACAGCTTGTAATCCTTTCGAAAATCCATTAAAAAGAATAGTTCTTAGTTGCTTGAATTTCTCAGAAGTGCTATTATCAATTAATCGGGAAAATTCGGATTGAAAATTTTTCATTGGTGTAGGAGAATTTTGCACTTCATCACTTCCAAAGTTTTTCAAAAAGATATTACTTATAACGGACTATAACGGGTCCTTCCCTAATATAATTGTAGATGTTGGTTTGAAAAAAGCTCAAGTGAGCTTCTAAGATATAAGTGAATGGATTAATAAAATATCTAAAAACTAAAGAATTCCATTATTAGTAAAATAACAGTGAGTGAAAATGATAAGAATTGCTCCATCCATATTAGCAGCAAACTTCGTTAGACTTGAAGAAGAGATTCGGAAAATCGAAAATTATGTTAAACTTCTTCACATAGATGTGATGGATGGACATTTCGTAGATAATTTGACTTTTGGTCCTCCTATTATCCATTCAATCCGTAAAATTACCAATCTAGAACTTGATGTTCATCTTATGGTTTCAAATCCTGAAACTATTATTGAAGACATTATAACTGCTGGTGCGGATAATATAACACTTCATTTTGAATCTACAGACACATCTACCCTTTTTTCTCTAATAAAAACAATTCATGAAGCGGGAAAAAGTGTTGGAATATCATTACGCCCAAAAACGCAAAGTTCAGTCATTGAGGAATTTTTACCGCACATCGATCGCGTTCTATGTATGGCAGTTGAACCTGGGTATGGAGGGCAATCCTTTCAAATGGAGATGCTTGAAAAAATTCAGAATTTAAAAGATTTAATTCAGAGGAATAATCCGAAAGTAGAACTTGAGGTAGATGGAGGAATAAATACTGATACTGCTCCACTTGTAGTAAAAGCTGGAGCTACAATATTAGTAGCGGGTTCTGCGATATTTGGCAAACCAGATCCCGTACAGGAAATTAAAAATATTCTAAATTTAATCAAAAAAAATAAGGAATGATTAAAATGACCCAATTACGTGATCTACGTTATCAAAAAATCGAACGAACTCCTAAAGAAATGATAAAACACCTTACTGAGTTTAAATTACAACCCAAAATATCTGTTGGAATATGGTATTTTTCACCAGGTGGCGGTCGCTTCCATGAACGTTTCGTTCCTGAACTTTCAATTGAAGAAAGGATAAATATCACCGCTGAAATGAAAGGAATCCAGGGAATTGAAGCTCATTACCCTAACGAGATAAATGAAGAGAATGTGGATTTATACAAATCTTTGGAGAAAGAAACAGGAATTAAAGTTGTAGGAATTCCTTTTGCTCATTTCTATGATAAGAAATTTGAATTCGGAGCAATGTCTAACCCAAATGCAGAAATTCGAGAACAAGCTCGTGATATTGCAATCGGTGCAATGAAACTAGCTAAAGAGTTAGGAACCTCAAATGTTATTACATGGCCAGGAATGGATGGATACATGTACGATATCGTACATCCATACCCTTGGATGTGGAATTATTACGATCAATGCATGGCCGAAGCAATTGATGCAGTTCCGGGTGTACGGGTTGCTTTAGAACCAAAACCTTATGAACCTGCGATTAACAACATATTTCGAACTACCTCCGAAGGAATATTAGCAGCACAGAGAATTGAAAAGAAACTACATAATCCTAAAAATCTTAGACTTTTAGAGGTAGGTCATGCAATATTTGGGTTAAATCCCGAATTTGGACATGTTCGTATGGGATATGAATCTGCTGGTGCTGCTTATGCATTAGTTGGTATGTATGGAAGACTAGCTCATGTCCATGTAAACAGTCAACCATTGGGCAATTATGATCAAGACCTAAATGTTGGGGTTGTGGATATACAACAAACCTATGCGATGTTCTACGCTTTGAAAATGATGGGATATCAAGAATACATTGGAATTGATATTAATCCCGAACACATGCCTGTCAATACAGCGGTTGAAATTAATGTTGAAATGATCAATAAAATCTGTGATAAACTAGACAAATTTCCTCATGATGAAATTTTAGATGCATATCTTAATCCAGATGAAAATCGAGGTACTTTAGAGAAAATTCTTATCAATTACCTCTACTAATATTTTTGTTAATAGAAATTTTCTGGATTGGAAACCATATGACAAATATGAATATATTCGCTGGATTGGACGTATCCACTCAATCAACTAAATTAGTCCTGATCAATACTGATGAATCAGTTGTCGTTTACACAAATAGCATTAATTATGATAAAGATCTTCCAGCATACGAAACAGAAAATGGAACTCGTAAAACTAGTGAATTCGGAGTATCTGAATCAGATCCAAAAATGTGGATTGCTGCCATTGAGGTACTATTCACACACTTATCTCAAAATCATCCGGATTTTATTCCACACATAAAAGCAATATCCGTATCTGGTCAACAGCATGGTTTGGTAACAATTGATAAGAATGGAAATCTCTCGCGACCTTATTCGAAGCTATGGAATGATTTCTCGACAATAGAAGAATGCAAAATTCTTACTGAAAAAGTGGGAGGTCCAGATATTATGGTTAAATTAATCGGAAATACTCAACGAACAGGTTACACCGCCCCAAAAATTCTTCATATGGTACGAAAAGAACCAGAAAATTATGAGAAGACAAAAACTGTATTATTACCTCATAATTATATCAATTTTTGGCTAACTGGTGGTAAAAAGGGAGGTGTTGTAACAATGGAACCGGGAGATGTCTCGGGAAGTGCATTGTGGGACCCTATTTCCAAGCAATGGGTGAGAGAAATATTGGATGCTATCTCACCAGACTTAATCAATAAACTTCCACCAGTGATATTAGATTCTAGAGATCCTATGGGAGTAATCGCAACTTCCCTAGTCGAAAAATATGGGTTCTCAGAGAAATGTATTATAGCTTCTGGCTCAGGTGATAACATGATGGGGGCAATAGGGACTGGAAATTATAAGGAAGGTGTAGTTACCATTTCTCTCGGCACATCAGGAACTGCTTATACAGTACTTAAAGCACCATTTGTAGATGAAGCAGGTGAAATTGCACTATTTTGTGATGCTTTAGGTCATTATCTTCCTCTTCTATGTATCTCAAACTTAGCAAATGGATTTGAAGCCTTACTCAAGCAATACAACCTCTCATATGAAGATTTTGAAGAAATTGTTAAAGAAACTCCATCCGGAAATAATGGGAAATTATTAATTCCATGGTTTGAAGGGGAAAGAACACCGGATGTACCCGACGCTGTCCCTATTTATTTTGGATTCCAATTAGATGATTTCACTAAAGAGAATCTGTGCCGTGCAGTTTTAGAAGGACATGTTATGTCTCTCTATCAAGGATTTTTAAAGCTCCCAGTT
>JAEOUK010000380.1 GCA_016839385.1 Promethearchaeota archaeon | reverse complement strand
TGAATTTTTTGGAAGAAAGCAGAATAATTGAAAACACTTTGATATTCTTTTATTCCGATAATGGAGGATTGAGCACAGCAGAGGGTTCTCCAACAACAAATAAACCTCTTAGTGAAGGTAAAGGTTGGATGTATGAAGGAGGAACACGAGAACCTCTGATAGTTTCATGGAAAAATAAGATCAAACCTGGATCTGAATGTAGTGTTCCCGTAACTAGTCCTGATTTCTTCCCTACGATCATGGACATCACAAAAACTGTATATAATAAAGAAAATGTTGAGGGAGTGTCAATTAAACCTCTATTATTTCAAAAAGGGGAGTTTAAAAAAGAACGACCTATTTTCTGGCATTATCCTCATTATAGTAACCAAGGGGGAACACCCGGTTCATCCATCCGAATGGGAGACTACAAATTAATTCATTTCTTTGAAGAAGACCATATCGAACTCTATAACCTTAGTAAAGATTTAGAAGAACAAAACGATATCTCAGCTGACAATCCCGAATTAACGAAGAAACTATATAATCAATTAGATGATTGGAGAAAGAGTATTGAAGCCAAAATACCTGAAAGTAATTTTGATTATGGAAAAGAGACCATATTCAGCAAAATTAAAGCGTTTTACACCAAATTAGGTATGGAATTTTGGGAATTTTTATTAAAACATGGTAAAACGCAACCAATGAAGTTGTATGCAAAACGCCAATTAAAGAAAAAACGACCACTTAAGCATGAATAATATATGCCATCTCTATAGATATAAAATACCGAAAGCTTTAGAAGAAGTTCTCATCCATTAGTTTTAGATTACTATGAACCATGAAGAGCGATTTTTTGCTGTATTGGAGGGTAAAATCCCAGATAGAGTGCCATATACTGAAATAGGAGGCATGGATTCCGTTATCATTGGAAGACACTATGGATTTGATTATGGTAAACCGAGTAAAATAGAGAATTTACTCAAATACATCCCAGGTTGGAGGAAATTGTTCCTTAAACTCGCTGAAAATCCTAAAATAGTCAACGCTATTGCCAACAGGAGTTTTGAACTATATAGATTAATGGATATGGATGCAGTTCCAGTAGTAATGTGTTTATTCCCCCTTATTCCTGCCGATCATGCTAAAAAAATTGATGGAAAACCTTTTCAAAAATTTGCTGTTCCTGAATCTGGTACATTTGTAGATGAATTTGGCAGGATTATGAAAACTGTCCCCACCGCCTATGAAACTTCGATGCTTTATTACATGGATGGGGCTTTAAAATCAGAAGAGATTTATGATCAGTGGGGTACACCTGATCCCCATCATCCAGTTAGAATGGCAGTATACAACATGGCTCGGGAATATTATGATGAGCAAAAATCTAAAGGAGTCGATCTTCCCTATGCTCTTCCTGCACTTGTTGGGATAAATGAAGTAACATGGGAAGGATTGAGTTTTAAGACATTTGCCAAAGCATTACGCAGGAATCGTTCGTTCATTTCAAGAGTTCTTGACCATAGAACTAATTTCACTATAGAAATTATAAAAGATCTTGCAGAAGCACCAGTCCCACCTAAAGCGTTCTTGTTCTATGATGATTACGGATTCAAGAATGGTCCTTTACTTCCGCCTAAAGATTTCAAAGAATTATTCGCACCTAGGTTAAAGAAAATTGTTGATGCAGGACATAAACATGGAATGAAAGCGATAATGCATTCTTGCGGTAATTTGAATTCTATCTGGGAAGATTTAGTGGAAACGGGAATTGACGCTTTACATCCTCTTGAACCTACCGCTAAGATGAATCTGGTAGAACTTAAGAAGAAAACACCGAATTTAACATTCATTGGTAATGTATCCCCCCAGGATCTACAAGATAAAGATCCTGAGTTTATTCGAGAATACACCAAGAATCTAATAACAGAAGCAAAAGTCGGTGGAAGGTATATGTTATCTTCTGGGCATTCTATAAACCCCGCAGTCAATTTAGAGAATTATCTTGCTATGAGAGAGACTCACGAGAAGTATGGAAGATATTAGATACTAAAGGATTCGAAAAATTGTTGGACAAGATAAATTCAATCATTTTTTTTAATTCAATCATTTTTTAACTTTCTCTAAGTTTTAAACATCCATATAGGATTATGTCGTCATATATAAACAAAACAATAAATGAGATTTCATAAAGAAGGCATTTTCTTAAAGGAGTCTAACTATGAAAAAAATGATCAAGAGAGTTTTATATAGCATTTTTTTTTTGTCAGTTTTTGTTTTTGGGTTATCATCAAGTTTAAGCAATAATAATAATTATTATAACTCGAGTTCTTTCAAGAGTGATTTTAAAGAGCCAAAAACATCTTCTTCCCCTGTCAACGGTAGATCCTTAGTCGTTAATCAATATGCAAATATAACTGAAACTATTACTAATCTAAATTCGGGAGATAATGTCACATTTACTCTATATGATGACTGGATTTCTCAAAATACGACAATTCATTATGACGGTGTTACCCAAAAGAGAGACATAATTTCAAATGGCGCATTTGATGATGATGATAGTGGTTGGACTTATAAAACTAATTGCGATTTAAGCGGGATATATTTATCAGATAAAGGGCATCCAGTTGATGATGGGTGCATTGCACTTGATGGTGCTAAAAACGCTAGATTAGAAGGAGATTATGCATATTTTGAGCAAAAT
>JAEOUK010000379.1 GCA_016839385.1 Promethearchaeota archaeon | reverse complement strand
TGAAATTGATACAGAATTTTTAATTGAAATTCGAAATAATAAAGCTAAAGCAAAAGTAGTAAAAACACCATTTTATGATGTACATAAACAATAATAGAGGTAAAAATAATGAATTTTCCAGATACGTTAAAATACAGTGAAACCCATGAATGGGTGAAGATGCTAAACGATAATACTGCTCTTATAGGTATTACAGACTATGCACAGCATGAATTAGGGGATATTGTATTTGTAGAATTTGCTCCTGCAGGTGAAAACAAAGGTGATGTTTTCGTAAACCTAGAATCAGTAAAAGCAGTTGAGTCTGTTTATCTTCCAGTGTCAGGTAAAATTATTGAGAACAATCCCAAACTAGAAGAAGATGAGGAATTTGAATTAATCAATAATTCTCCTTATGAAGCATGGTTGGTGAGGCTTAAACTAAGCAATCCTGCTGAACTGTCTGATCTTATGGATGCTGCAGCATATAAAAAGTTGGTTGAGGAAGCAAAGTAAATATGGATTTTTCCCCTCTTTCCGAGCAAGATGTTCAAGAAATGCTCAAAAGTGTTGGAGTTAACTCCATAGATGAGTTGTTTCAAGATGTTCCCAAGTCGATTTTAAATCCTAAGATGAACATCGGTATGGGTTTATCCGAATTGGAAACTCAAGTGAAATTGGAAGAACTTGCTCAAAAGAATACCCATTATAAAGCTTGTTTTAGAGGTGCAGGTAGTTATAATCACTATATCCCTCCTGTAGTCAAACAAATTACATCGCGAAATGAATTTTATACAGCTTATACTCCTTATCAACCAGAAATATCCCAAGGATATCTTCAAGCAATTTTCGAATACCAGACCGTAATCTGCAATCTGACGGGTATGTTTGCTACCAATGCATCTGTTTATGATGGGGCTAATGCATTAGCAGAAGCAGTAATTATGGCTAAAAATATCACACGTAGAGATAAATTCATTGTCATTGGGGAGTTAAATCCGGATTACTATCAAGTTCTTAAGACCTACGCATTTGCATGCGATTTCCAGCTCGAAACCACAAATTTGTTGAATATGGTAGATAAATTTTCCACAGATTACGCTGCTGTAATTGTTCAAAACCCTACATTTACGGGGAATTTAATTGATATCGATAATCTAAGCAAGCTAATTAAAGATCTATCCAAAAACAAAACCCTGGTAATTGAGGTTATTAATGAATCGTCGTCATTAGGTTTGTTGAAAAAACCAAGTGATATGGGAGTAGATATTGTTTGTGGAGAAGGCCAACCTTTTGGAATTCCAATGGGTTTCGGTGGACCAACACTGGGATATCTAGCAACAACCAAGCTCTACTATCGAAAGCTTCCTGGTCGGATTGTGGGAGAGACTAAAGAACTTCATGGGGATAAAAAAGGATATTTATTAACTTTGCAGGCTCGAGAACAACATATTCGCAGAGAAAAAGCGCTTTCAAATATTTGCTCAAATCAAGCACTTTGCGGACTCGCTGTAGTGGTTTATTTAACAGCAATGGGATACAATGGTTTACGTAAAGTTGCAGAGATTAATGTTAAAAATTCGAATTATCTCAAGAGAAAAATTCATGAAATAAAAGGTATCACTGTTTTAAATCTGGAACAACCAACGTATAATGAATTTTTAATGGAAACTCCTCTAGGATTTTACCAGAAGTTTGAAGAACTATGTTTGGCAGAAAAAATTCTTCCACCATACCCTTTATCAGACGAAGAAATTGATTACTTAAAAAAAGTATCTGTTACTAAGTTTAATAAAAACAAAGAGTTTCAAATTGGCTGTATTACGGAAATGAATACTGCTGAAGATATAAGAAGGATGGTTGAATTAGCTAAGAAAGCAATGAACGAACTGGGAGGAAATTAAAATGAAAACAATATTTGAAAAAAGCAGAAATTGTCCTCTAACCAGAAATAGAATTCCTAACAACGCAATGGTAGATGAACCTGTTGAAAATCTTATTCCAAAGGAATTTATCGAACCAGAACATGGATATGCATGTGATGAAGAATTAATCTTACCAGAAGTGTCTGAAGTTGAACTGGTTCGCCATTATATCGAATTATCCACCCGTAATTTCGGTGTTGATACAGGTTTTTACCCATTGGGATCCTGTACAATGAAATATAATCCTAAAATCAATGAATATACGGCTTCCTTACCCGGTTTCTCTACGCATCCATACCAATCCTCTTGCCAATCTCAAGGTTCTCTCCAGTTGATGCATGAACTTGAACAGAAATTATGCAAAATTACAGGTATGGATGCATTTACCCTTCAACCTTCAGCTGGTGCTCACGGAGAATTCACTGGAATTGCATTAATGAAGAAATATTTTATTGATAAAGGAGAATCTAATAAATATATCATAATTCCTGATTCCGCACACGGAACGAATCCTGCAACCGCAGCAATGTGCCAATTCGGAGTCATTTCTATTAATTCAAATAAAGATGGAGAGGTATCCTTGGATGAATTGGAAGCAGCAATGCAACAAGGTGATGTTGCAGGGATTATGCTAACTAATCCAAATACATTAGGCCTATTTGATAGAAATATATTGAAAATTACAGAGATTGTCCATAAATATGGTGGTCTAGCTTACTATGATGGCGCGAATATGAATGCCATGATGGGAAAATGTAAGCCGGGTGAAATGGGTTTTGATATAATCCATCTCAACTTGCATAAAACATTCTCAACCCCTCATGGGGGAGGAGGTCCTGGTTCCGGTCCAGTTGGTGTTAAAGATTTTCTAAGTGAACTTTTACCAAATCCTCGAATTGAGAAGAAAGAAAATGAATACCAATTAGTAAATTCCGCCTCTAAATCAATTGGAAAGATAAAAGCGTTTTTTGGAAATTTTGGGATTCTTGTGCGTGCTTATACATATATAATCATGATGGGTGAAGATGGTTTAAAACGATCATCTGAAAATGCTGTTCTAAATGCGAATTACCTCCGAGTAAAACTGAAAACCCATTATCACCTTCCATACGATAGAATCTGTCAACATGAATTTGTTATCAATGATGAAACTTTAGGAAATGAATGTACGACATTAGATCTAGCAAAAAGACTTCTAGATTATGGTTACCATGCTCCAACTATATATTTTCCTTTAATTGTGAATGGGTCTATTATGGTTGAACCAACAGAGACAGAAACAAAAGAAACCCTCGATGGATTTGTTGAAGCCCTAATAAAAATTAAAGCAGAATCTGAGAAAAATCCCGATATTCTTAAAAATGCCCCTACAACTACGTTCGTTGGTAGATTAGATGAAGTAACAGCTGCTAGACAACCAAAACTAAAATATGAAAAATAAAGTAAATTTTTTTTAGGCAAAGGACACCTTGGTAATTCCTCGAATCATTAAGGAACATGCTTTTTCGAGGGATTCCAAGGGAATTTTATGCTTTCCAATAAAACCTTGACTTCTTATAAATCTCTCGGGGTCAGAAATATTGACTCGATACTCAGTCTCCATGGTGGGTAAATATATTTGATTTAATCCGAGTAGAATTTCTGGTGAAATAAGTTCTTGGATCATTTCTTTTAATGGTCCTTTTTCGATTAGGACAATTTCCTGAATAATATATAGATCCTTTAGTTTCATTAGTAACTCAGGGCTATATTTAGGAGTATCTCCTTTACCAATAACCATAAATACAATATCTCCCACATCTATTGTGTTATGAAAAGATGCAGTTTTCAGTTCTGGAAATTCTTTTTCTTGGAGATCCATTAAATCGTTTGCTAGGTCTACATCAAATTGAGTTATAAAGCCACCATCAAATCTTTCCTGACAACTATAACAGAGCGAACCTGAGATACAAGTTTTGCATACTGGAAGTTTTTTCAACTAATTTCCTCCTTGTAACCAACAAAAATATGTGAATCTAAAGAAGGATCGCTGGAATCATTATCAGGATGGGTTTAAATCTCAATTATATCAATGTTCAAACGCTTAGTTAGAATATCCGCTTTCTCGGGATTGGTTTTGAACACATATAATGTATTCTTAGTTCGAAGCTTTAATTTAACTACATCCCCAGTTCGTTTAACTCGGCAGCTTTGAGCTCGCTTGGCTAAATCTAGAAATTCGTCTTCTTTAGTAATTTCGATTGGCATGTTGTTTAGTCTAAAACACCATTTTTAAAAAATTTTTTTAATTGACATTACAAAAACAAAGCCTAGGGAGGATTATTAGATCAGATCTCACAAAATTTTTTAGTTAGGCTATATAGGAACTACTAAGAAATTATTTTAGATGATGAATTATGCCTATTGGAGATCCTATCAAGCGAAAAATTGCCGCTCATTACCTTTTATACAAGCAAGTTTGTCGTAGGTGTGGGGCTTTAAATCCTTATACCGCAAAGAAATGCCGCAGATGTCGTGGAAAAGACTTAAGAGCTAAGAAAAGGGAAGTAGGGAAATAAGCTTTCCCCTTTTTATACTAATTTTAATATTCGAATAGCTAGATAAGCAGCATTTTTAGCATTGTCTATCCCTACACATGCTACAGGAATGCCCGGTGGCATTTGTGCAATTGATAATAATGCATCTAAACCTCCTAATTTTGCACTTACAGGCACACCTATAACAACTTTCTCTGTTTTTGACGCAACAACACCTGGTAAAGCTGCACTTAAACCTGCAACACAAATAAATACTTTTGCTTGTGAATTTTTCACATATTCATCCAATTTATCCGGATTTCGATGCGCTGAGATTATTTGAAGGTCATATGAGATATTATGTTCCTCCAATATTTGTACTGCTTTACTATATACATTTTCATCAGATTTACTACCAGCTAAAACAGCAACATCCACTTGAGACATAATTTACTGTCTAATTGCAAAAATAAGAATCTTATGATGAAAACCAAAAATCTATCGGTGTGCTACTAATGAAAATTTTTCTCCTAACGACCATAATGTTTTGAAATAGGTCATAGTATAGCGAACAAGGTTTGCTTCGGTTATCCAGAAGACCATATTTTCCTCTCGGACGTTAATCTTGAAGAAACTCGAAAGAAATACCATCAGATCTGCTTCATCGATAATAATCCCATCAAACATAACACGAGATGTGGATTGGATTTTAGCTATGGTGAGCATTTTTCTCCAAATTTTTTTGTTTTCTTGATTTGGGACAAATGATTTTGGAATGACCACTTGGATTTCTACTTTACGCGTAGTTGCTTCCAGAAGTCGTTCGAAAAATTCATCAATAAATCCTTCGTCAGGTTTATTGAAGAAAAGTTGGATTTTCTTTTTCGCGCCATTCAGTAGATTAGTAATTTTTAAGCTAACATCACCCTTTAACATGTAAATAGGTGTTGTATCAATTTCTTTTTCATTCCCATAACGCGGTTCCAGTTTATCAATGAGAGCTGATTCAATACGCTTATATTTTTCTTCAAGTTGTTTTTTCGCGATTTTTGCAACAGATTTTGGTCGTTCAGCTTGATAAAGCATGGGTCGACCTTGATGTACTTTTACCCATCCTTGACTTTCAAGATTAAGTAAAATATCGTAAATTCGACTGTACGGGATATTAGTTTTGTCAGAAATTTCTTTGGCACTTGAAATGCCGTTAATAGTTAACGCTACGAATGCCTTAGTTTCATAATCTGTTAATCCAAATTCCTTTAACGCAGCATATACTTCATGGTCAATTTTTGAAAGCATTCGATCACCCTAGCTTAGGTACTAACAACAAGTAAAAACATTAAATCCTTTCGATTTTGTATATCTTAATTGATCATAATTAGAATTTTATCAGAATCCTTTAATCCATTTTTTGTGATAATGGATTTGAACATATCAAATATTCAAACAACTTTTTAATATTGGTCAAAAGGAAATATAATCATCAAACTTAGGAAAATACTACAATGCCAGATTGTCATGATATGAAGGAAGGAGAAATTTATTACTGCGACTGTGGTTTAGAATTGAAGGTAATCAAAACTTGCACAACCTGTTCTGAGGATTCAGATTCTTGTGGATGTTCAGATGATGCAGAACATGGTCACAAACATGGTGGTTGTACATTTACATGTTGTGGTAAACCTCTCTCCTTAAAGAAATAAACGAATTTCATCAACACTTTTATTTTTTCTCTCTTTATCAAAATTATGCAGAAATTACGGGGAATTTTTGGACCAATTCCTACTTTTCTTAATGAAGATGGATCTGTTAATTATAATTCTAACTTGAACGCTTGTAAGACTATTCTTAATACAGATATCGATGGTCTATTTATATTGGGAACAACTGGAGAGTTTCCATATTTTTCAATTGAAGAAAAGAAACAATACATCAGAATATTCTCTGAAAATTTGCATCAATCAAAACCAATAGTTTGTTGCGTCTCACACTGGTCCCAAATGAAAGCCTTAGAATTAACTGAATTTGCCTTAGACCAAGGGATAAAATATTTCTCTGCGTTAATTCCTCACTATTTTCCTGTAACTGACGAAAATATAGTTGAATATTATCGTGCAATTCGAAAAAAAATAGATGAATATGATACATCTATTCCATTCATATTTTATCACATACCTGTATTTCAGGCAGCAATT
>JAEOUK010000378.1 GCA_016839385.1 Promethearchaeota archaeon | reverse complement strand
TTAAACCAGCTATTCCAAAGATTGAAACGAATTGCATAAGGACAATACTCTCCGATTGTGTATATGCAGCAGCACCCCAGCTGGCCAATGGAGTAAATGTATACTGAATCCATTCCAGCATCGTCATTAATGCTGGAAACAGTAAAACAGAAAATCTTCGATCTTTAAACTTGCTCCACAATAAATATCCGGGGAGATGAATCAAGCTAATAGGAATGGAATACAAGAAGGTAATCGCAACCGGAATGGGCGGTGTAATAATCTTTAAAATGATGACCGACCAGGAAAGCATCATTACAAAGGTGAATAGCAATCTTGATTTCAATCCCTTTGTTACCGTCAGGTAAATTAAAAAAGGGACCATAGAAAACCATCCTACAACATCTATGTTGTATGTCAGGTGAGAAACAGTCATAGTGATCGTGCCTAAGATTAAATACCAAAACGATGGTATTTTATTGAGTTTGTCTTTCCAATATTTGTTTTCTATTATCTCCATAACTTTCTTTATTTGATTTAAGAGCAAAGTTGGGAGGCTATGGACTTTATTCCATTAACAAATGATAAAAAGCTATTTTTTTATCATAAGTTCTCTTCTTAACCTACTTAAAGAGATATTCGTTATCCCCAGATATGAGGCTATTGCAGGATGAGGTATACTATTTTCAAGCAATAGATACTTTTTTTCTAAGCAACAGAAGTCTTTCAGAAGCTGTGGAGGAAGCCAGGTTTATTTCTTTTTCAATTTTCTGATTCAGTTCGTTTCTCAAAACAGTATTTCCAAATACTCTTATTTCCAGATTTTCAACCATAAGGTTCTCAAATTTGGAGGCATCCATTGCTCCTAAAGGTATTTTGGTGGAGGCTAGAAAATTTAAGACGGATCTTTCACTAAACGTACGAGTCATATATGGAGAAAGCACAGAGCCTCCTAAAAAAGGAAAATCGTGATTTCTTCACCGTCCGGATTGAGCACATAACTTCTGCAAATTCCATAAAGGACAAAATACTCTTTGCCGCTACTTTGACCTTTTTTAATGAAGGTTTCGCCAAGATTATACTCTTCAACTTCAATCAAGCCTATTATTTCCTTACATGAATTGGAGGACAGTGGGTATATGGATTGAATAAAGTCTTTGACCATCTGCTTTATTGTAGAAACTCAAAGCAATGTCACCCCGCATTACGTACAATTACTGTTATATGATGGTGTTAATGTCTCTCGTATCACTCTACAAGAATTCCCTAACGCTAATAAACATTGTCTGGAATATTCTTCGTAGCGACTGAACCTGCTCCTATTGTAGTATTATCACCAACTTTAACACCTGGTAAAATAATACTCCTCCCTCCTATCCAAACATTATTTCCAATCGTAACAGGTGCTGTTTGTGATTTCCAAAAAGTACTTTTTTATCCAATTCGTTCATTTGCATTTATTGGATGAAAGACTGTATATATTTGAACTGCTGGACCAATTCCTCTATTGTTTCCGATTTCTATTTTGTTACAATCCAGAAAAACACAATTCATATTAATTTCTGCATTATTTCCAATATGAATGTTTTCACCATAATCAACGAAAAAAGAGCTGTTATCCATACATCGGTGCCTTTCGTACCAAGAAGTTCTTGAAGTATTTGGTTTAATTTTGAGCCATCTGTCAATAATGTGCAATTATACTCCTGCTGTAATTTTTTAGTTTCGTGCCACCCTGCCATAAGTTCTGTGTCTCCGCAATCATACGACTTGTCCGATAACATTTTCTCTTTTTCTGTCATTCATAAGTTTAAAACTAAACTCCTTTTCTAAAATCTTTAATAGCTACATTGTTCAAAGTAATATCTTCGAAGGTTGTTTTAATCCCCTTTCCCAAGGGTGATTGTGAACTGATACCAATATAAGTTGTTGAAGAAAAATCATTTTTATACACTTTAACCAATTGCCAACTAATACTGTCCGTAGAATAATAATAACCAATTGATTCAGCATCAGAGGATATTTTTAGGTATACACTTTGCTTCTCAATAGCGTCGTGATTATTATCATCGGAAGTTTCATTGGTTCTTACAGTAACTATTCGGGTTAATTTCCGTTCATCCATTTCGAAAGCAAATTTCAGCCATTTGTTATCATTAGTAAACATATAAATTGCACCAGCATCATACGTTTCAGAAAACTCAGGAGTAACTTTTGCAATAAAGGTAAATGGTTTTTCAGTATCTATCGGAGTTAACAACAAAGGAGCGATTGAATATTTTTCCTTTCCATCAGGTGCATTGAAAAAATCACTTTTAGCCCCACTTTCAATCTCAACTGTATTTATGTCCTTAATTATTGATAAACTTTTTCCATTATTTGCTGATTTTGAAAAAATCACCGCATTCACTAAAATCTCACAGTCTTTTAAATCAACTGAACTTTTATTGCAACCTGTCATAAATATTCCCATTACTATTAAAATCTTAATTGTTGTTTGATCCATTACTACTTAAAATTATTACTTCATTATTAATTCTCTCTTCCCTTCGAATTCACTTGCCCATAAAGGTCTGGATAAAATGCGTTTTAATGTATTTATCTATTGTTGAAGCTTGCGATTTCCCAGTTCCACGTGCATCGATGTAAACGATATCGTGGTTCTTGCGATAGAGCGTATAAATTGTGAAAGAACTGGGTGTTTGCAAATGCTCCAACTCCCGGACCACCCTCAATGATAAAAATGGGTTCTCGTAAATTTTTACGATCAATAGCGGGGCTTACTGCAACGTGAATTGGGTTTTTATGACCTTTTTTTGATGCTCTGTCTTCATAAACCGAATAAGACCCGA
>JAEOUK010000377.1 GCA_016839385.1 Promethearchaeota archaeon | reverse complement strand
GTAGGTTCTGGTTGGTTTGCAGAAAAATAATAGTTCGTAGTTGGATAATAAAACAGAGAATTATTTTCAAGAGTTCCAGGGATCTTTTGTTCAAGAGAAGTAATTGCAAAAATAATGTCTTTTGTCTGAAGGATGTTTAAATAGAAACTATCTTTTAGGAGAAAATCTGTTATAGGAAGAACTGGGCTTGGAGTTCGAGTCTTTATGTTCATTTCTTTGTTATTTAACGTGCATAAGCGACTGATCCCGTCTTCCGATAGTATATCTAACCGAAAACTCATACAGTTGATTGGTGTGGAAAAAAGTTAAACTTTATTCTGTTCTAAATGGTTGAAACGTGGAAGGCATCCGTTCATCCAGAACGAAAATCGTATGAGAATCTTGAAATTTTTCTGTGGAATACAGATTTTGTATAAATTCCCTATATTCTTCTTTGGATTTAGTTCTCACGATGGCGAATAATCCAAATTCTTGCCCTGTCCGATACAAATTGATAATTTCTTTCTTAGGTGCTAAAATCTGTTCTGCAATATCGGTGTATTCAGTTAAATTCTTCGGTTTTAACTGTAAATACCATTTTAGAGGAAAGTCTGTATTTGAAATAAAGTTATGAAAGATCTTGATTGTTGAAAATACTTCATCATAATTTTCCGAAAATACATGACCTGCTTCTTTAAACACGGTTAATACATTTATGACTCTGTAGAATTGAAATCGAGTATTCGCAATTATACTGTCGACTTTCCTCAGTACCTGTTGAAATTCTTCGTTGGTTTTAACTTGAAATTTCACCATCAAAGAAGTATTTCCAATTATTCCATCAATAGATTTTGTATGAAAAATTCTACCCAAATTAGAAATAATTTCAGGTTCTTCAGGATTTGTTTTAATTTCTATAAAAAATATTCGATTATCTTCCCGATTAGGATGCAAGATTTGAGTTTTTTCAAATTCTAAACCATTACCATTTAGAGATTTAATATATTGCCAAATTGTTTGACGACTTTTTCCCAACAATTTGCCTAATTCTATATTTGTAGTCTTTGAATTGGAGTACATTATGTTGAGTAATTTTTTCTGTTCAAAAGTTATTTTCACTGTATGTTAAATTTATTTTTAAAATATTTAACATTTTTTTATGATATCAAATAAAAAGGTTGGATATGTAATCAAATTGTAGTACAAAAATTAACTTTAAATGAAAGCAGGATAAATCAATAGGTATGACCGAAGGATATAAAGTAGCCGATATAAATTTGGCTGAAAAAGGAAGAGAAGGTCTCTATGTGGCTGGTCGGAAAATGCCTGTCACTGCAGGAATAATTCGAGAAGATTTTGAGAAAAATAAACCTTTAAAAGACATTAAAATTGGTGCATGTTTGCATGTAACCAAGGAAACTGGAAATTTGATGCGCACTCTAATGGCAGGAGGAGCAGAAGTTTATTTATGTGGATCTAATCCGCTATCTACCCAAGATGATGCAGCTGCTGCAATGGTAGAAGATGGAGCTCATGTTTATGCTTGGCACGGGAATACAGACGAAGAATTTTATTGGTGTATTCGACAAGTTTTGGATGCAAAACCACATATTTTGATTGATGACGGTGCAGATCTAATTGTTACTGCTCATAAAGAATACCCAGAATTAATTAAAAATGGAATTATTGCGTGTCAAGAAGAGACCACAACTGGTGTGCATCGATTCGAATCAATGGACGCAGCTGGTGATTTGAAAGTTCCATTGTTTCCAGTCAATGATGCACGCTGCAAAAATGAATTCGATAATGAATTAGGCACGGGACAAGGAATCGTCTCTGCAATATATGGGATGCATATTTTATTCGCCGGAAAAACGGTTGTGATTGCTGGATACGGGCATTGTAGCAGCGGAATGGCTTTACGAGCCCGTGGATTAGGAGCTCGTGTCATTGTAACTGAAGTGGATCCAATTCAAGCATTGAAAGCAGTGTATTCAGGATTTGAAGTCAATAAAATGGATAATATCGTCCATGAAGCAGACGTAATCTTTACCGCAACTGGTTGTAAGGACGTGGTAGCTAAGAAACATTTCAATAAACTCAAAGATGGTTGTATTTTAGGTAACCTTGGTCACTTTGATATTGAGATTGCAACAAAAGATCTTTATGGATACGCTACTGAGCGAAAAAATATTCGTAAGGATGTGGAAGAATTGACCCTTCCAAATGGAAACAAAGTCTATCTTCTTGGACAAGGTCGTTTAGCTAATTTAGTGCTTTCTGAAGGGCATCCTGCAGAGGTTATGGACCAAAGCTTTGCCTTACAATCGTTAGTATCAAAATATATTGTTGAGAACAAAGGGAAATTCAAACCAGGGATGATTAAAGTTCCTGAAGATATCGATAACCAGGTTGGATATTTGAAATTAAAGAGCATGGGAATCGAAATCGACGAATGGACTGAAGAGCAACGTAAATATGTTAAAGGATACGAAGAAGGAACTTAATAGTTCTTAAATTTTAACATTTTTATTTTTTTTGTCATAATTGCACATAGATTCGTATTCTAACACGATTCTTCTTGTATTTATTTATCAATTTTTGACTCTACTGATAAAAGTATGATTATATCTTGCATGACCAAACAAAAAAGAGCGCTTTTCAGTAGCTGGTAAGTAATTAAAAATAATTAGAATTTCTGAAATACGATCAATAAAACTAAAGCTATGAGAAAAACTGGAGTTAGAATAATTATCATTGTTTTACATTTTTTAATATATTCATTGTAGCAATCAACGCATACACAATGAGATTTTGTTAAAATTTTGAGACATGGATTCTTTCTAGGTTGTTCAACGCAATATACATTTACGCATTCTTTACATATAGGTTTTCCACAGTCTTCGCAAGTAATTTCGCTCATTTTTTTTGGATGATAATAACAGAACTTAAATACATCATTCACAATAATCTCACACTCTTATTTTTGTGTAACAAAAATTGTATTTTCCAAATAAAAATCTATATGATCATTTTAGGGGGACGTTTGAAAATGAAGATTTTGATACAATGCCAATATGATACTATGTTGGAGTAAAGGGGTATAATAGTGGGGGGGTTTAAACGGATCTAACCAGACAATATTGTATATTACAGGGGTAGTTCGGACGAGTAATTCTTCCTAGGAGTTTGCTTAACTAGATAATGAAGAATATTTGGAAGCAATACAAAATAGCTAAGAACGGAGTCGTTTATGAAAAATTGATATATTCCGACGTAGAGTTGAGCGTGTAGCAAACAAAACTGCTTCTCTGCCAAATCCGAGTGTATTTAGCAATCCTAAATCTAGATCCAATTCGTATAAATAAAAACCGACCTTAATTCCATCATTAGTATCCTTCAATCTCACATTTACTAACGCAATAGCAAAAGGTTCTTTGGAATTGACTTTGAGTTTCCAGAATCGACCTTTATCCGTTAATTTATCTTCTAATACTTCCACTTGCCCTTTGGAATGTAAATCGTATTTCAAAGT
>JAEOUK010000376.1 GCA_016839385.1 Promethearchaeota archaeon | reverse complement strand
TTCTTTGTCCCCCAGCATTGTATATACTAGATCAAGTTTTTTTTCTGTATTCTGGGCTAGTTTTTTGTGATTTATTTTGAGAAAGAAATCACTTGCTTGTTTGAGATAGTCAATTGTAGATTTTAGATCGTTTAGCTGTAATGCTTTTTCAGCATCTTCAAGATACTGATTTCCTAAATCAACAGAAATTTTCAAATATTTTTCTTCTGCAACTTTTTGTTTTTTTGTAT
This sequence comes from Promethearchaeota archaeon, assembly GCA_016839385.1. Next base: position 4,493 of record JAEOUK010000376.1, on the reverse strand, counting down.
TATTTGACAATGTGTAAAGTTTTCTAGCTTTCTTTAACTGATGTCGGGCTTTTTCTAAACGTGAATCCACTACTAAAGACTCTGCGTAGGTATATGCGAGATCTCCTTGGGCTTCGTAAATTTTTTGGTAAATTGGATCAAGATCTTTAACTTTTTGACTAAAATTAGCAGTCTCATACAATTTTTTAGCCAAATCTATTGAAGATGCGCCCTGTGTGATATTCCCTGCTTGAATAAAATCTTTTCCTTGGCTTTTTGCAAGATTTCCCAAAGATTCATAGATGTTAATGAATGCACGTTGAATTTTGCGTTTATGTTGAATTTGTTGGATGAAATCCTCGGGGATCTCTGCATTTTCTCCAGATGATTTTAATGTCGAATAGAAAACTTCTAAGATTATACGCTCAACATAGTGTAATTTACTAAGAGATTCGTTTATTGAATTACTATTTTGATTTCGCTCAATATCATATAATAGTTCTATGCTTATTTGTTCGATTAATGCCTCAATCCTTTTCATGGTTTTTTGAGTATATTTCGGATGAGATTTTTCTAAATGGTTGTACGCATCCATAGCTTTTGCTAACGCTTTATCATAAGATGCGATCGTGAGTAAATTTTTTGCTTGATTATACTCCTTTTCGACTATATTCATATAAACATAAAAGATTTTGTCTTGAGCAGCTTCAGATTCTTTATCGTTCCCATTCTGGTCAAATAATAGTTTAGCTTTGCGTATAAGGGATAACGCTTTTATTAAATTTGGTGGTTTTTCAGATAAAAATGAAAGTCCGCGTTGATAGTACTCTGATGCGTCCGACATAGCTTTGGGTTTACCTCACATTATTCAAAATGTTTCACAAAAAAATACTTTGTGATGTTTTTTTGTAGTCAAAAATCAAATATATCACTAGAGAAGATAACAAATAACTAATTTTTTCCTCCCAATTTTTGTCGCATTCGAAATTAATTTAGGAAAATGTTGGATCTCTAATATAAAGGAAAGATAGGAAACAATAGTTTTTTATAATTAATTCCTATCAAAACATATATTCTAGCAAAGTAGGGAAAATCAAAAATGATTGATGGAAAATCCATACGAGCTATTGTGAAGCGCTTCTCCTCCATGGAAGGCGTGCGTGGAGTAATAGTGTGTGACCAAGAAGGCTTACCCATTCAAAGTGATTTGGATACCGAGACTACAGAGAAAACTGCAGCATATATTACATCTTTGATAGGCAGAGCCAGAAATATCTGTGATGCGCTCAAAGAAGGAGAATTAGCATTTGTACGCCTTGAAACTGCTAAAGGAGAAGTAATGATTGCTAATACAGAAGGTTTGAACCTTATAGTTTTAAAATAAATTCTTTATCTCCCTTTACATTTGGCTTTCTCGCTCTTTTATTCCAGCAACCAACTCTATTCAAGATCTATTTAGCAAAGATTAGGTATCTATAAATTATCGAAAGTATTACTTTTTAGCATTAGAATTATGGATTGATTATTATGTCGAAAGAAGAGATAGAGCCAAAATTAGCGGGTATTATGAGCGAAATAGCGGAAGTTGAAGGAATCGTAGCATTTGATGCCAAAGGGAATGTAATCTCTGGTCAAGCTATTGCGGGTGATGATGTAGGTAAAATCGCAAAAGCTGCAAGTGATCTTCTTCCTCGCCTAACTTTGTTGGGTTCCAGTATTCAAAAGGGTACTCCACGAGAAATCACCATCGGATTAAGTAAAGGATATGCAGTCCTTGCATATGGAGTAAAATATTCAGTAATTTGTTTTGTGGGTGAGGATGCAAAAACACAACTTGGATTAATCACTCGTGAAATTAAAGAAATCGTTAGTTAAAATCTTCTATTTATTCCAATTTTACTCTACTGATTTGAAATTTACTCAATATAGTAATTTTTAATTTTTATTCGCTAAGAATTTCGAAAAGTCAAAAACTATATCAGAGAATTTTTTACCTTCTCCCGCAGAGACATTTTCTAGTCGGACTCGATTAGGATTGATTTTCAATTCTTCAAGTATAGAAATCGTAGATTCATGCCAATTTTTTGCTTTGACGAATCCTGATGTATAATGGCAATCTTGTTCATAGCAACCAACTACTAAAACTCCATCCGCACCACCTAACAAAGCCTTAACAATCCAGGAGGGATTCACCATAGCACTGCAATTTACTCGAATTACTCTCGTGTTTGTGGGGTATTGAATTTTATTTGTACCAGCTAGATCAGCTCCTGGATATGCACACCAGTTACATAGAAATGATACAATGAGAGGAGATTGAGATTTGTTTACGAGGTATGAATCGAGTTGACGCTCTATTTGTTCAGAACTAAATCCTGGAATCCACAAAGCATTTGTGTGGCACATTGCAGCACAAGCTCCGCAACCAAGACAATTTGCGGGATTTAACACAATTTTCTTATCTTCTAATGATAGCGCTTGATAGTCGCATACATCTACACATAATCGACATAAGTCACATTTTTCCTCGTTCAAATGCACTTTAACTGCTGCAATTTCCAATTCTTTTTTATTTAATATGGAAGCTATCTTAACTGCAGCGCTTTCTGCCTGTAAAATGCTACTTGGAATATCTTTTGGACCATGAACAGTACCTGCGAGATATATTCCTTGTAATGAAGATTGGGAAGGACGAACTTTTAGATGACTAGCCATTAAGAAACCATAAGGATCTTTTGAAATATTCAGGATATTTGATATTTTATCGGTATCTTCCGAAGGATCCATACCTGTAGCTAAAACAAGCATATCGAATTCATCTTCAATTCTAACACCCTCCATAGTGTCTTCAGCAAAGATTTTCAAAGTAGGATCTGAATCTTCATCACTCTCTAAAGATTGAACGTCAGCAATCACTCCTTTATGGAAATGAATTTTTAATTCTTCACGAGCGCGATTATAAAAATTCTCTCCCATCTTGAAGTTTGCACGAATGTCGTTGTAAAATATAAAAATTTCAGAGGTCGGAACCCGCTCTTTTAGTAATATTGCTTGTTTAATGGAATACATACAACAAACATTTGAGCAATATTCTCGATCCAAATTCTTATTTCTAGAACCAACACACAGAGCGTATGCAATCTTTTTTGGTGGTAACCCAGTTGAGGGAACAGAAATTTTTCCTTTGGTAGGACCTTCGGGATTTAACATCCGTTCCATTTCAAGAGCAGTAAGCACATTAGGATTAATAGCATACTTATATTCCCTTAATCCGGTCGGATCAAAATCCTTGAATCCAGTTGCTACTAATATCGATCCAACATTTATTTCTTCAAATTTGTCTGTATCCTCATAAACTATTGCTTCCCGATCACAAGCAAGCTCACATGCTCCACATCCTGTACAATGATCCATATCTATAACAGGAACCAAAGGAACTGCATTTGGAAAACGTACATCAATAGCTCGCATAGGGAAAAATCTTCCAGGTAACTCAACATCACATACACTCCGACATAAGTCGAAGCAGCCAACACATTTTTCTAGATCCACATATCGAGCTTTTTTCTTCACGGTCACAGTAAAATTACCGATATATCCTGAGACATCCATTACTTCTGAGTAAGTCATTAAGGTGATATTGGAGTGGTCTTTAACTTCATTCATGATTGGTCCCAAAATGCATATAGAACAATCTAAAGTAGGGAAAGTCTTATCAAATAATACCATATGACCACCAATAGTAGAATCTTTTTCTACAAGATAAACATGATATCCAGTATTCGCAATTGCAAGTGCTCCGTGAATTCCCGCTACTCCACCTCCAATTACTAATGCGGATTGGGTAACAGGAACTCGAATTCGTTCTTGAGGTTCCAAGAGTTTAACATATTCAATTTTAGCCTGAATTTGTTCGATAGCTTTTTGAGTTGCAAGAATGGGTTCTTTACTATGTACCCAAGAGTTTTGTTCACGAATATTTACAAAAGCAACAAGATCGCGGGAAATTCCAATTTTCTCAAAATGTTCTTTGAACATTTCACCATGAAGTTTGATTGTACAAGCCGCAATTACAACACGAGTTATTTTTTGTTCTTCCACGATCTCGTCTGTTACTTTTAATCCAGCATCAGAGCATAAGTAGTTGTCTTCAAATACAAACAAGTTTTTATCTTTCTTGAAAAAATTTATGATCTTCTTTATGTCGAGAACACCCGCTATGTTTAAACCACAATGACATATTGCAAGACCAGTTTTTTCCATAAAAACACCTTTAATGTTATTAATTCTCTTGATTATCATCTCTCGGAATTAAAAAAGATTCAGCTTGAATTATTCCCTAGAATTTTGTAATTTAGGAAATCATCGCTTTATCATATTATCTATAGAATCATTTTTGAGCGCATTGAGATGCATTGAAAATCGTTTGTCGTAAAATTTTTCTTTTCTTTGTGTGATTTCTTCTAAATTCTTTGCATCAATAGTTCCTTTTGTCCAAAATATATTGCCCAATG
>JAEOUK010000375.1 GCA_016839385.1 Promethearchaeota archaeon | reverse complement strand
TGGAGTAATCTTGATATCATCGCTAGATAAATTTAGTAGCTTGGAAAGTGGTATAGAAATCAAATAAAATCAAAAGGAAATTTCAAAAAAAATGGAAAACTATTGTTGGAAAGTCGTCGAAACTCCAAAATGGGAGCCAGTTTCTTTTGCAGCCTCTTGTGTTGATGATAATGTCCTGTATATGTCAGGAGGATGGAACCCCACCACAAACACATTTACTTCACAAGTTTGGACATGTAATTTTGACTTTCAATGGCAAAATCATTCAACTAAAGACGGTTGGAGTCCTCGAAATGGGCATTCTTTAACAAAATTTAAAGATAGATTATATTTGATTGGTGGTTTTAATTACGGATCAAAATATCTACAAGATATTTGGGTTCTCAACCTTGATGAGGAAAAAGAGGAGTGGAACTGCATACAAGAGTCCCCACCTTGGGAAGGAAGAGAAGGACATCAAACACTAGCTTTCCGAGATTCTTTATGGATTTTTGGAGGAATAACAGAATCGGGAGTCAAAAATGATATCTGGTATTCCAAGGACGGGGTAAATTGGGAAGAAAAATTTGAGATCCCCCCTTGGAGTCCTCGTTGTTTCCATAATGTTTTACTCTATAATAATAAAATCTGGTTAATTACAGGGAGTTCATCTGATGGGGCGAAAAATGACATGTATTTTTCCAAAAATGGTGAAAATTGGCAATTATTCGATGGTACACTTCCTTTTACCCCTCGTTTTGGATCCGGGGTTGCAGTTATCGATGATAAAATATGGCTCATTGGTGGATCAGACGCAAAGGAAAGTGAATTTTACAAAGATATATGGTGGTTTACAGAAAAAGAAGGATGGAATGAACTATATATTGATACACCCTGGAATCCACGTTGGGGCTTTAACTGCCTTCAAGTATATAAAGGTAATTTAATTCTATTGTGTGGTGGTGTACGGTTTCCAGATCGAAAATATTCTGCATATGCCGATGGATGGGCATTGGTAAAGAAATAGAAAAAGGAGATTGAATTTTTTATCGGCTCAATATGTTACGAGTCAATCCTGCAATTCCACCATAAAATATACTCTGAAGTAATCCTATCAAACTCAAGGTAGTGACTACTATTCCAGCACTTGCCGTAGCTAGAGGAGGAACTAATTCTGCGAGCATTGAATAGGAGATCAATGGGATATCAACAATCGCTAATACTACAATGATCGTTGACAGCACTAAGAAAAACAAAAATGGTATGAAAAAGGCGATTCTGCTATTCCTTGCTAACCAACCTACAAGAATTGCGCAAACAATTCCTGGAACTATGTAGTGTATAATATGTACAACTAACCAACCAGGGGTTAAGATAAATTCATTTACAGAGAATAATACTTTCACACTAGGGGATGCGAGGCTATGTCCAAATACATAATTTACCCATAATCCCAATGAATCAGAGGAACCAAATAATTCCCCTATTTGTCCTGATATTCCGAACATAACAACTAAAATAATGAGATTTATTCCAAAATACGTTCCAAAAAATAACAGAAATAATTTCCACGGTTTCCATTCTTTCATTTTATTTTGCACCTATAAGCTCAAATTATGTTGAACTTTTGAGCATAAAAAACTAGAGTTAATTACGTGAATATAATAATATCCACATCAAGACCATTTTTGAGGAATTAAATAAGATTAAAACATATTTTTTATCCCAAAACGAGGTCCAGTGTCAAGGAGAATCCCTAACAATTCACAAAAAAATGTGAGAAAAGCATAACAAAGATCGCTTTATTCAAAAATAAAAAAGGAGAAATAAGCGAAAGCTATTCAAAATATAGTGTTAACTCTTTATCAATGGGAAAGAACACAGGAACCTTGATCAAATACCCAAGATCTTCAAGCTTGGTCGTCTCAAAATTGCGCCCAGATACAATTTGAGGTTTAACTTTTGTTTTTGAGAGAATGGTAATTGTTCCATTGTGATACCTTAAATCAAATTCAATGACCATTTTTTTCTCCCCTTCATTGTATTCCAAATTTTTGATTTCCTGACACCCTTGAGTTATATGAAGATCAGATGAAAGAATAATTGGTTTACTATCATTCGATGGAATAGGAATAATAGAATAATAAGTACATCCATGTTTTGGTATGTTAGATACAGTTATTCTCTCATCCAGATTAAATACTCCAGGGAGTTTGCGATTTTTCCAGAAATCAAAAATATAATATTCTGAAGCCTCCAAGTGAACATTCAAAGTTTTTAATGCATCCCGAATTGTGAATTCAATCGAACTACTATGGTCCTCCCAGTTGAGAAGAGCCAATAATATTCTTTTTCCGATTGGGGGTTCCGTATATAAGCTAAAAAGTTCTGGATCTCGTCTTTGCAACATATCTAAAGGCAAAGCACCCTCCTTATAGGGAGGTAGGATCATTTTCATATATCGCAAACGTTCTTCTTTGAGAAGAGTGAGATCATCACTAAACATAATCATTCCTGCCGACAATCCCATAACTGTTAGTTGGAATTGAACTTCTTCAGTAGATAATTTAGATTTATTTGTTCGAACCACAACGCAATCAGGATCGTTTGCCCAGAGTTTATTATGCATAAAACTTCTCAGAACTGTAGCAAGCATTGCGGGTTTTAGTGCTGGTAACCCTAAATTCATTTTATAATGGACTAAATCTCCAAGTTTCCCAGCAATCCTCCATTTAGCTGCAGTATCGGCACCAATTCGCATTGCGTCCACTAATCCTATACTCGGACCTAATGGAGCACCACAGCCTAATAATAAAGTATCATCTCCCATTTGGTCCCTGATGAATTCTACCCCATTACGATAAATTTCTGCACGAGTCATTCCAGGAGAATAATACTGAGAACCGATTATTTCTGGAGCATAAACAAAGTCTATTTTAATATAATCGTATTTCCAATCTTCTACAATAGTGCGAATAAGCGATTTCACATGATCCAACACTGCTTTTTTAGAGATATCAAGTGCATATACTTTCGAACCCCAATTAATTGCTGCAAGAATAAGTTTTCCGTCTTTATCCCGTAAAAACCAATCAGGGTGATTTTTAAAGAGTTCTGACCGATCTTGAGCAAAAAATGGAGCAATCCATAGACCTGCAAGATATCCGGTATTATGAATTTTATCCACAAGATACCGCATTCCATTTGGGAATTTTTCAGTAATTATACTCATGAAATCGCCTACTTCAGTTTGAAATCCATCATCCAATTGGATCAGATTAATGGGATAGCCCTTATTACTCTTAAAAAAGTCGAGGTTTTTAATCATATCTTGTTCGGTGACTTTGGTATAGTAATAATACCAAGAACAGTAGCCTGCCAGGGTTCCTTTAAACCGAATCTTTTCTGGAGGATAATAATTCCTACTTTCCATGCGTTTTCCAGTGATTTCTGCCCAGGAAGATAACCCTTGAACTCCCCCCAGTTCAGATGTAAAGAAGATTAATAGTTCTTCAGATGTGATATGATTCGGTTTCAATAGGTTAATTGGGATGCCATCGACTTGAGAAAGAGCAATTAATGACTGAAATTTTCCC
>JAEOUK010000374.1 GCA_016839385.1 Promethearchaeota archaeon | reverse complement strand
TCAGTTGGTTCCTTTAGTGAAAAATCAACTCACCAAGGATAAGGCTGTGAATATCGTCCTTCTTCATGATGCAGTAATCGGAACCAGTAACAAAGGAATAACCCCTAAATCGCTTAATGAACTCTTGGATTTCGCATATCAATTAAAAAATGTTGGTACAGTTACGGGGATTGAACCAACTGTTCAATTACATATTCATGTTCTTAAAGAAGACTTAGAAGCTCGTGGATTTGCTACAGACTCTTTAAACCCAAGATTAAAATTGATTGATTATGGCAATCTCGTGGATATTATGGATGAAAGTCCAAAATTAGTCTCTTGGATGTAAATTTACTATATTATTTTCAAAATTAAAGTTGTAATTTAAAAATCAATAAGAAATACTAACCAAAAATAAAAACAAAGTGAATATCAAATGCAAAAAGTATGTTTTATAGTAAGCACGCAGGATTTCGAAACTGCGATGAAAATGATGATTTTAGGCACAACAGGTGCCGCGATGGACACTGAGATGCATTTCTTCTTTACCTTCTGGGGTTTAAATCTTTTGAAGAAGAATTTTAAGCCAAAGGTAGCAGGAATGCCTGTTCCCATGAAGAGAATGGCTGCAGGAATGTTTAAAGCAAAGATGAAGAAATTAGGCATTGAAGATCCCTGGGGCATGATTAAAGATGCTGTCAAGGATGGTAAAATGAAATTATACCCATGCTTGATGACAATGGAATTAATGGGAATTAAGAAAGAGCAAATGTGGGATTTTGTAGAAGAGCCAGTTGGTGCTGGATCCTTCTTACAAGACGCTGAAGGCGCTCGCATCGTTGCCTTGTAATTTTAAATAAAATTTTTTTATTATTTTTTAACAAACACAATAAGAAGAAGAAGAACATGTCTGATTCAGAATCAGAAACTGATATACGCAAATTCAAAGAAGAAGAAGACTTTGATTCAGAGTTTTTTAGAGACATTGAACGCAAATCCAAGATTTTTTCTTGCATTCAATGCGGAACATGCACCGCTTCATGCGAATCGGGAAAATGGACTGCTTTAAAAACTCGAAATATAATTAGAAAAGTGGCTCTTGGAGATCTAACTGTTCTGAGAGACCCTGATATTTGGTTATGTACCACATGCTATGCATGTTACGAACGATGTCCCAGAGATATTCGTCCTACTTCTGTAATCATGGAGCTCCGTAATTATGCAACAAAATTAGGTAATATATCACCTAATCATAGAGCAGTAGTAGGATATCTCGAAAAGACTGGGCATGCGGTTCCTATTAATGATGTCACACGCGAAAGGCGTAAAGAATTAGGATTAGATGAACTACCTCCAACTCTGTTCAAGTACAAAACTGAAGGAGATACAAAAGAACTGGAGAATTTTGAGAAAGAAATGTTTCCATTACCCCCAGTTAAGGATGATAAGAAGTCAGGAAAGAAGGAGGAGAAGAAATAACATGGTCAAAGAAAACGAATTTGCTTTCTTTTTAGGATGCATCGCTCCAAACAGATATCCCGGAATTGAAAAATCTACGAAATTTGTGCTTGAAAAACTCGGATATACAGTTTCGGATATGGAACGTGCAGGTTGTTGCCCAGCACCTGGTGTATTTCGTAGCTTCAATAAAGTAGATTGGATGGTAGCGGCTGCAAGAAACATCAGCATAGCCGAAAAAATGGATACGGATATTATCACTGTCTGTAACGGGTGTTTTGGAACCTTACAGGAAGTCGATCATCATCTCAAAGAGAATGAAGACCATAAGGTACTAGTTAATGAAAAACTGAAGAAACTTGGGGATTATGACTATAAAGGTTCTATCCATGTTCGCCACGTAGCAGAAATCCTGGGATATGAGGTAGGTCCATGGGGGATTGAAGAGCACTTAGTTCGAAAAGTGAAAGCACGAGTAGCTATCCATTATGGATGCCATCTCCTTAAACCTGTGACTGTTCGAGGACTTGACAGTGCAGAAAAACCATCCATGTTGGAGGATTTTCTGGAACCGTTAGGTGTAGAGTCTGTTGAGTTTGAAGAGAAGTATACATGTTGCGGAGCAGGTGGAGGAGTCAAGGCATTCGATGGAAACGCCTCAATGACGATTTTTGCAGAAAAAATGAAGAATATTGATGCTGTTAAACCTGATTTCATACTCTCTCCTTGCCCCTTTTGTCACTTACAATTCGAAACTGGGCAGGACTGGTTAAATAAGAACAAAGGAACGAACTATGACTATCCTGTTATTCACTTATCCCAATTGGTTGCCTATTGTATGGGAATGGATCAAAAACTAACAGGTTTACAATTTCAAATGATGGGTAAAGACTACATTTTCCAATCCCAAGAGATTAAACAAGAGGAGGAGGTTTAAACTATGACTAAAGCAAAATCAGAAACGAAAGCAATTGAACCAGAAACCGAAGAAGAACCACGGATTGGAGTTTTTGTGTGTCATTGTGGTTACAATATTGCAGGCACAGTCGATGTTGCATCTGTTGCTGAAAGTGCAAAATCCCTTCCAAATGTAGTGAAAGCCGAACATTATATGTTCATGTGCAGCAAGCAAGGAGTTAAAATGGTTCAAGACTCAATAAAGGAGTTAGGAGTCAACCGAACCGTTGTTGCGAGCTGCTCTAAGACACAACATGGAGTTACGTTTGCAAAGGCAATCGAAGAAATGGGATTAAACAAACACAAGCACCAACAAGTAAACGTACGTGAAATGTGTAGTTGGGTTCATAAAAGTGACCCTGAAAAAGCGACAGAAAAAGCTAAGAAACTAGTGGAAGCTGGTGTAAATCGTGCACGGAAGTTAGAGGATGTAGAGACACGAAAGATCTCCACAACAAAAGCTGCACTAGTAATTGGTGCCGGGATTGCAGGATTACGTGCTGCTTATGACTTAGCGGAATTGGGTATTCCCGTTACTTTAGTTGAGAAAAACAGCACAATAGGGGGACATATGACAAAGCTCAACAAGACTTTTCCAACTCTGGAATGCCCACAATGCTCAATTTCCCCTTTAACTAACGGAGTGGCGAACCATCCGTTGATTGACTTATACACTCTTGCTACGGTTAAAAATGTGGAAGGTTCTATGGGAAATTTTGAAGTAGAATTTGAAGTAAAACCACGTTATGTTAAGGATAACTGCACAAGTTGCGGAGATTGCGCAGCTAACTGTCCCATAGAAGTTCCCAGCGAATGGGATTCGGGAATGTCAATGCGGAATGCAATCTACAAAGCTTACCCTCAAGCTATTCCATCTACGTATGTGCGTGATAAAGATGCATGCATTGAATGCAAAACGTGCATCAACGTATGTCCTGTACAAGCTGTAGACTTTTCGATGAAGAAAGAAACGAAAAAAGTTAAAGTAGGCTCAATAATTGTTGCAGCAGGATTCAACGAATATGATCCTTCTGAAATTGAACCGTATCACTATGGTCAAAAAGGATATGAAGATGTCATAACACAGTTGCAACTCGAACGTATGCTCGGTCCTACCTCGATTACAAATAGTGAAGCACTACGACCATCTGATGGGCGAATCCCAAAGAATATTGTTATGATTCAATGTGTAGGAAGTAGAAATGACCAAGTTGGGAATGCCTACTGTACTGGGGTATGCTGTAAATTTGCAATAAAGAACGCTCGTATCCTAAAAGAAAATTATCCGAATAGTAATGTAACGATTTGTTATATCGATGTAAGAACTCCCGGATTGAACTTTGAGGAATTATATAAATCCGCCCAAGAGATCGGAGTGAGATTTATCAGAGGTAGACCTTCAGAAATCCTCAGAAATCCAATCACAGGAGAACTACGGGTTATTGTAGAAGATACCTTAAGTATGACTCCATTGCAATTGAAAGGAGATTTAGTCGTTCTTTCATCAGCAATGGTGCCCCCTGAGGGTATAGGGCCTCTCGGTTCGAAACTCCATGTATTACGCTCAAAAGAAGGATTTCTGAAAGAATTTCATATCAAAATGAATCCTACACTTAGTAGTAAAGGAGGAATTTACCTAGCAGGCACAATTCAAGGTCCAAAAGATATCTCAGAAACCGTAGCTCACGCAGGTGGAGCGGCAGCTCTTGCAGCAGCACCTTTAGTTAAAGGATACATCGAGAAAGAGATGTTAATACCGAAGATAGACTATTCACTGTGTGTAAACTGTGGATTATGTAAGACCATTTGTGCCCCAGCGGCTATTGATTTCAACGATGGAATCTACACCGTTAATGAAGTTGCATGTAAGTCATGCGGAATGTGCATGCCAGCATGCCCAACAGGAGCAATTCAGTTGATTAATTTCACAGACGATCAATTAAGGGATGAAATTATCCCAATATCAGGCGGGGAGGCGCATTGCCATGACTAGTAATGCAGCAGAATTTTGTGAACCTATGGATGACGAAATTCGTGAAAAGATCAATAACCTGGTCGTGTTCATGTGTAATGAATGTGGGCAGGGAAGTGCGAACACAGCCGGTGTAGCACGAATGGGATATGATCATTCCATTCGAATTGTTCGTGTTCAATGTACTGGTCAAGTAGGACCAATTCAGATAATGGATGCTCTTAACAATGGAGCTGACGCTGTAGCTTGTATCGGATGTTGTTTAGGAGCTTGTCATTTCTTCAATGGAAACATATTATCGATGCATCGGATCAAATTGATGAAAAAAGTATTCAAGGAGTTGGGTTACAGCGACCAATTCGTCAATCAGTATACTTCAAGAGCTGCTGAAGGAGAAACAGCAGTTGGTGATTTCGAAGATATGGTAGACCGCTTGGTAGTCGCAATCAAAGAAAAGGGGACGATTAAAGATGGATGTTAAAGTTTTTCAGTTTAATGGATGTAACAAGTGTTTCAACGAATCTTTGCTCTTACAGTTAGAATCTGGCACCAAATTAGAGTATATTGAAGACCCTAAAAGTTGGAAGGGTGAAAAAACGGAGACAGCAGTGATTACAGGATATTTATTACCAGATGATGCGGAATCTCTCGAAAAAATTATAAAAAATTCCAAAAAAGTAATCGGATACGGAAATTGCGCAACTACCGGAGGAGTTTTTGCATTAGCAAACCAAAATGGGTATAAAATTACTCCATTGAAAACCTATATCGGTACAGCTCTTAGTGTAAATGGATGTTTAGGAGAAATTGAAGAGCTAAAAGATGCAATTAAAGGAGATGCTCCCACTGCCATGAAAGCATTATGCACGGTATGTAAACGAAAATCTACATGCGATTATATGGAAGCAGTCAATAGACAAATTGAAATTGATGATAGTGAAACTTGCTTCAACGATTTAGGCTTTCAGTGCAATGGTTTCATTGCAAAGGAATGCAAAGAACGATGCATCGACTATCAAGCACCATGTCGTGGATGCAAACCCATGATTGAGCGTTCAGGCATTCGCTTCTTAGGTATGTTTGGAACTCTAATGGGAAATATTGAAGTCGCAACAGAACATTCTGTTAAAGGCGCAACTGATAAGTTAGCAGATCGGGATGATGACATTACTAAGAGTTTACCTGATCTATTAGGGAATTTTTTCAGATTTACATTAGCAACATCCGGATTACCACAAGGTCGAATTCCCTCTAATGGGAGCATTTTAGAGAATGTTTTCACAGGCAGATTAATCGAAGAGTTGCCTTTAATATCGGGTTTACTCGGTGGAAAGAATTTTGTTTCTTTAACATTGAAGATTATCGAAGCGTATGAAACCGCAAACAAGATAGAAGTTCATGAGCACACAAAGAAGTACCGAAAAGATCTTTTAAAACTAGAAAAAGACCTCTCGAAAGCAATTGAAGCCAAAGATGCAAAGAAATACCAAGAAATCAGTGACAAAGTCAGAAAAATTGCAGGAAACATGAATTTATCCAATGTATTCTTCGGAGGTTTTCGTTCCCAAATCGATGAAAAAGATAATTTTGAAGATTATAAAACCCATCTGTTCGAAATAGTCGAAGGAAGCTATAAAAATGGAGCTTTATTCTACGCCATAGACTCGGATGGTAAAATTACTGAATTTAAACTAAAGGAGGAAGCATTATGAGTTTTAAATTATTACAAGAAGAAGTAATTGACGCAGGACTTTGCCAAGGATGTGCACTGTGCGCTGGGAAATGTAAACACATTGTCATGTCCAACACTCGTCCAACACTCAAGGATTATTGTATTTTAGAACGAGATGGTTTAGACTGCGGTCGCTGTTACCAATATTGTCCACAGGTTCGCCAGAAGAAATTCAAGGAAAAAGAGCCTCTTCAAATTCATTCCCTCCGTAGCAAAGATCCCAAAATACTTGAGAAAGCTGCAGCTGGAGGAGTTGTTACTACTCTCGCAAAACATGTTCTTGATACAAAGCTCGTTAAACATTTAGTAATGGTTCAAGATGTTGATGAGAAACCCAAAGCTCAGACAGTGGATAATGGGAAAGCCGCAGTTGATAAAGCTGGAGTGATTTATGGACGATCAGGTGTTCTTCAGAAACTTGTCGAATTAGTGGGAGAAACACTAGATCCCGTAGGAATAGTTGGTGTACCTTGCGAAATGCGCGGAGCTGCCGATTTAGAGGAAGAAATGAAACGAGATATTCTAAAAATCGGATTATTCTGTAATTCTCAAATGCGTTCCAAACAAACCGACCATGGTATTGTATGTTCACCATGCTGCAATGGATGTCCCGCTGGGACAAATGCATCTGGATATATTAAACTCATTAGGCAAGGGAAATATCAGGAAGCAGTCGATCTAATTCGGGAAACCAACCCACTTCCGTCTGTATGTGGTCGAATCTGCACCAATGAATGCGAGCACGGTTGCACCATGCTGACAGCAGAGGATCACCCAATTGCTATTCGAGAATTAAAGAAATTCGTAACTGAGTGGGAAATAAAGGAAGGAGACAAACAAAAATCTAAGAAATCAAAGAATAAAGATGGAAAGAAGGTTGCAATTATCGGCTCTGGACCAGCAGGTTTGACAGCAAGTTATTTCTTATCAAAAATGGGATACGCTCCAACAATTTTCGAAAAATCTGATGTTGCTGGAGGAATGTTACGATTTGGTGTTCCTCAATTCAGATTGCCTAATTACGTTCTTGATCATGATGTTGCAATGATTACAGATGAAGGTGTAAAAATCGAATATAACAAACCATTTGGACCCGATTTAACACTGGAAGATCTTAAGAAACAAGGATTTGAAGCAACCTTTATCGCAACTGGTCAATATAAACCAAGAACCTTACGATTAAAAGGAGAAGATCTGCCCGGAGTTCATGTTGCAATCCATTTCTTAATGGAACGAAAATATCGATATTGGGAAAATAAGGAGGAATTCAAGGATAAAACCATAGGAATAATCGGTGGAGGACCGGTAGCTGTTGATGTCGGACAAACTGCGTTACGATTAGGTGCGAAAATGGTTCATCTTGTAGATATTATGAATGAAAAACAACTAGAATTAGTCCTTAGAGACATACCAGAAAATGAAAAACCATTTATGGAATACCATTTCGAGAGTTCAACATCTGAAATCACCCAAAGAAAAGATGGCAAAATCGTTATGAATTGTCACAAAATTGAGTGGGGAGAACCGGATAAGGATGGAAGAAGACCATTGAACATGATTGATGAATCAGATTTCCAAGTCCCTGTGGATGCATTAGTTATTGCAGTTGGTCAAGCAGTTGATTTTGATCAGATTGATGTTGCTACAGATGGTAAACTAGAGAAAGATAGAAACCGAATTAAAGTAGATGAAGTCACTTTTGAAACTAACATTCCAGGAGTATTTGCTGGCGGAGATATAATCGCAAATTCTAAAGCAGTCGCTATTGCTGCTATTGCTCATGGTAAGGAAGCAGCATTCTCAATTGATCGATACTTAAGAGGGGAAGAATTAGTAAAGGGAAGGAATAAACAGGAGAAAATGTTCTTTACCGGACCAAAGAAACCTCCAAAAGATTTCTCATTAAAACCAGAAAGTCTTGATGGAGCTACAGAAGAAATTCAATGGAGTTTCGATGAGATTGATAAGTTGTTCAATGAAGAAATGGCAGTACAAGAAGCAAAGAGATGCTTAAGTTGCAACCATTTCTGTGAACACTGCCAAGATTTTCCCGCAATCTATTCAGATTTGACAGCAGGAGAAGTTGGCTCTCAAAAAGGCTTTACTACTGTAGTAACTTGGACAGAGCGTGGTAAGGAAATCATCAACTCTGCTATCAAGAAAGGATATTTCGAACAAGGAAAGGTAAATCTTGATGAACTGAAAGAAGCAATTAATCTGAAATCTCAACGAGAATTACTAAAGTTCGAAAAAACACCTCGACAACAAGTATTGGATTACATTACAAAACATGGAACTAGTACAATTAGCGAAATGTCGATAGAATTAAAATTAGACCCCAAGAAAGTAAGATATGAAGCTTTGCGATTATCTCAACTGAATGAGGTTGAAATGCAGGTGGATCCCGACAAAGGGGAACCTGTTTTCACACTTTCGTGTGATTAGGTAATACAAAAAAAACTACTAGGAGAAAAAATAAAATGAACTTTGATGAAGAATTAGATGCTTGTGGATTGGTCTGTCCAGTTCCCGCATTAAAAACTAAAAAGCAATTAATGAAAATGGCACCAGGTAAGGTTCTAAAAGTAATTTCGGACTATAAGCCAGCTTCCGAATCAGTTCCAAGAGATTTGGCAAAGACTAAACACAAACATTTGGGAACTGAATTTGATGAAGATGAAGAGAAATGGTATATGTATTTTGAGTGTGTGAAGTAATTCCGCCATTTTCTTTTTTCTTTAATTTTTTTAAACCCTATTTCTATTTTCTCTAATTTTAGATCCATCCCATAGAATTATAAAGTCTTAAGATAAATTTCTTCGAAAGGAGCTGCAAAAAATGGTGACTAAAACCAAGATTAAGACTCGTATTGTATTTCTTGGAATTCTAATATTATGTTTTCAAGGATGCTTAAGTTTCAATACTCCATTTTTTAAGGAGACCACTGGTTTGAAAACGAGTTCGGTTATCTATACTGGAATAATTGTGGATGCATTATTATCAACAAACACTTCAATTTCGGGAAATTGGACATGGGCAGAAACTCAACCGTGGTGCACTTACGATGGAGAAAAATACATTATTGAAGATATGGTGATTGATGAAACAAATACACCAACAGGGAGTGGGATTTTCATCAATAATTCACATGATGTGGATTTTCGTATCGAGAATTGCACTATTACGAATGTGAATGCAATTACTTCTTATTCTGCTGGAATTGACATAGAAAATAGTTCTCGAGGAGTTATCTTTAATAATACTATCTCAGAGACGAATCCGATAGGTTGCGGAATTCAAATACTTGGGTACAATTGCTATAACATTACTATTGAGCGAAATGTAGTTACAAATATTCTTAGACATGGTATATTAGCATATGGAGGAGATGAAATTCACGTTCTTAATAACACAGTTAATACAGTTGGATATAACGGAATTTATTTTTATCAAGGTACACAGAATTCCACGATTGCATATAACTTTGTCAATGATACAAATTACAATCAAATGAGTGGGGCCAACGGAGGCATCAAATTATTGGATGGAAATACAGATAATAATGAGATCTATAATAATACTGTGATAAACTGTTGGCGTGGTATATACTTACGAGATTCCTCCAATAACTCGATTTACAACAACACGATAAAGAATAATTATGATGCAGGTATTGTTTTAAGTTCTTTCAGTATTAAAAATAATGTTACGGACAATTTGATATGCAATGATCCGGGGATAACCAATCAAGATCGTGGAATTTGGATTTACGATGCCAATAATAACAGTATACGAAGTAATACGGTGAGAAATAATCAATTACATGGAATATATGTCGATTTTGCTAAATGGACTGAAATTATAGATAATACTTTAGAGGATAATAATCGAATAGGAATTTATCTATATGGTTATTCAAATAATTGTACGATTGAAGAGAATTCAATTAATCGAAATAATTTGGGGATAGGGCTTAATCATGCCAACTTTAACAATGTCACCAACAATAACATTCTTGACAATAATTACTGTATTTTTGAATTTGAAAGTGTGAACAATACCTTTACAGACAATAATTGTTCTGAATCGAGTTATCAAAATCCGATTTTTATCGATGGATTAGGAATTGAAGCTCCAGATTGGACTTGGGCAAGAAATCAGCCTTGGTGCTCAGGAGAGGGAACACAGACAAATCCCTATGTCATCGAAAATCTCAATATGAAAGGATTTGGATTCGGATTTAACTATGGCATTAATATTCTGAATTCAGAAGCTTATCTTATTATTCGAAATTGCTCCATTTATAACTATGCTTCAGGTATGATATTTACAAATGTAACGAATATGATAGTGGACAGTAATACTTGCTCTGATAACAACCAAGGTATAGAATTTTTCGAGGATTGCAATGGAAATACATTATCTGAGAATTATTGTTATAATAACGAATACGGAATTTATTTTGATGATGCATGCTCAAACAATACCCTTATCCGAAACATTTTGAGTGATAACTCCGGAGAAGGAATATACTTGGATTATGAATGCGATAATAATACATTTGTCGAAAATACGGTAATTCGAAACTCTTATGGTATTTGTATTTCAGGTTACTGTGACAATAATTCAATTTTAAACAACATCTTTAAAGATAATTCCCATGAAGCGATTTATATTGAATCAGATTGCAATGATAACTTAATTTCCGAAAACACTATTAGCAATAATTCTGAAGGAATAGTTTTGGATAGTGATTGTTACAGAAACGTGATCTCAAATAACTTCATTCAAAATCATTTAAAAGGAATACATCTATCTTCTACAACCTTTAACACAACAGTGGTAGGAAATATCTTAAAAAATAATACTATTGGAGTAGAGATTGTCGCAAATTGTGAAAATAACTCTCTGTATGAAAATTTCTTTTTAGGAAATCAACTTCACGCTTTAGACGATGGAACTGGTAATACGTGGAATACATCCTTAATAGGAAATTATTGGGATAATTGGACAAGTCCAGATTCGGACAACAATGGAATAGTGGATGAGCCCTATCTATTTATCGAAGGTTCTGCAGGAAGCATTGATTATTTACCGATTGCGGATGACGAAGCACCACAAATTACGATATTACAACCCGTTGATAAATCACGATACAGCGATTTCGCTCCTGGATTCACTGTAGTGATTAAGGACGCGTACCTTTGGGAAATGTGGTATACTTTGGATGGGGGCATTAATAACTACACATTTACATATAATGGAACAATCAACCAAGCTGCTTGGGATGCTTTACCATTTGGCGAGGTGACAATTAGATTCTATGCAAGTGATAAAACAGGTAAAATATCCATGAAAGAAGTTACAGTGGTAAAATATGATGCAGCGCAGCAATTACGTCGTAGGATACTGTTTTGGACTTTGCTAGGAGTTGCGGCAGTGATTGGTATGGGATCTTTCTATCTCATTAAAATCTGGAAGATAAAATTAGAAGAATAATTTTTTTCTTTTCTTTTTCACATTAACGTACTAAATATCTAAAATAATTTGTACAACTTTTATTTTAATTCATAATCGGTGGATTTTTTCTATTTCACTTAATTACCAGTATATGAGTTCCTTAAACTATATCCTTGGATTATTAAAAATTCCTGTCACCGATCTTTCTGTTTCGGTGCCTTTTTATGAGAAAAAATTACACCTTCATAAAGAATTTGTTGTGGAAAAATACGGTTGGGCGCAATTCAGCGTTGGAGATTTATCTATAGCCCTATATATTCCCGGAAAAGGTGGAGGTTCGAGCCCAACAAACAGAAGCTTGGATTTTCATTTATGTTTACCAGAAGATCAATTTTCTGAACTTGCAGAAAAACTTCTCGAACAAGGTCATTTACTCGAAAACATGATTCATAGTGGGGATGATGGATCTACCTTTATAGATGTAATCGACCCTGATAAAAATATAGTGAAAATAAGTAAACTTCATAAAAAGAGTGATGAAAACTAGTGATGTTCTAGTTGAAGACGTCTGTTATTTCGGGATTTTTGCCCATTGGAAGGTCTCGTCTTTATATTCCATCTATATCTTCGTAATTTAGATGTTTTACCGAACCCACATGCTGAACATTCTTTATTTTTTTTATGATATGAGTGCTTCCCGCATCGGCGACATCGAATATGATTACCCTCTTTGTTATGTTTGCCGCTTGCTTTTGTTCCTTTCGTCATTTTTATTCTTACCTATGATCCTTTCGTGAGTTTATTAAGCATTTCATTTATTTTTTTCTGTTTCAGAATTCTGTTTCTTCGTCATCATCAACAAAGATACGTGTGCCTGAAGTCTCAACAAATTTAATAGAATCTCCTCTCAATATAATTCTCCCAAATTGCCGTTCGTTAATAGTTCCATCTCTAAGTTTCGTGATTTCCTTAGTATCATCAATAATTAAATTAAGATGCATATCGAACATTTTGAGAATTCCTTTTATGAATTGGTTGCGATTCTTAACAGCAACTAAGATCGGTTTCCCAAGACTCTTTACCAATTGACTTGGTAAGGGTCGAATTCCTTGATTTTGTTGTCGATTTGGAGATTGAGGTCGAGACATTACATGGAAATAACCATGCATGGAATAAAAAAATTGCTTAAAATTGGATCATGACAAAACAACAAAATTATAGCTTTTCACACAACATTCTGTAGAAAGATTCAAAACTCCATTCTATTGTTTTTCAGAAAAATTCCGCATCCGTCTTATTTTTTGATTGAAACAATTCTACTGTTAATCTGAAAATATATGTAAAACTAAACAGATTAAAGATTTTTTTCTTAGATCTCCTATTTTTCAAAAAGTTTAAGTTTAAAATTATCAATTACCATTAGGCAAGAATGGAAGCAGCAAACAATTCTTTGGAGGATCGATATTCTACGGGAACATATATTTCGATCTCATTTGGAAATTTGATTACAGAATTTTTTCTCGCTGCTTTTGGCACACGGGTCTTTTTTTATTATGAGAACGAACTAAATGTACCATCTTTGTGGATTTCAGCTGCTTTTATCGTTTATGCAATTTTTAATATGTTCAATGACCCAATTATTGGTTATTTTACAGATAAACCTCAGAAGTGGTGGCCAAAATATGGCAGGAGAAGACCATGGATATTAGGAGCAATCGTTCCGTGTGGAATTTCATTTATTTTATTGTTCACTGTGCCATTTAAGGCATCAGATGGAGTAATTTGGGTGTTTATTTGGCTTATTTTCACTTCTGTAGTCTATGATACATTTTTTTCGTTTTATGGAACTAGTTTTAATAGTTTTTTACCTGAGAAATTTCGTTCAGACACTGAAAGAAGACGTCAATCTTCAATCGGAATTGGTTTTTCCACTGCAGGAATGGT
>JAEOUK010000373.1 GCA_016839385.1 Promethearchaeota archaeon | reverse complement strand
GCTATAATCATTAAATATTATAGAATCCTCATCCATGGTGCTTTATTTGGGATTGCAATTTCCCTAAATGAATTATTCAATCTACTCGATATCGATCTATACGGGGGAATTTCACTCATTGTGTGTGGATCTATTATGATTGTCATGGGAATATTTCTGCTTTCAAAATTCCTTCAAAAATATCCTGTAGTAAATGAGGCAGTTATGAATGACTGAAGACGAATTAAGAAAAAAAACTACTGCACATGGTAATATCGATAAATTGATTCATGAACCAGCGCGTTTATTGATATTATCTTATCTTTCTTTTTTAGAAAGTGCAGATTTCCTTTTTCTGAAAGCTGAAACTGATTTATCGTGGGGAAATCTATCGGTCCATATGTCTAAACTAGAAGAAGCAGGATATGTAACGATTGAAAAGAAATTCATAAGAAAAAAACCTCATACTATAGCAAGTTTGACTGATAATGGTAGAATTGCTTTTGAAAAATATAAGAAAAATATTAGTAATTTACTCAAGTAATCTATAAAAAATGAAATATAAAAAGTATTCAAAATCTTGTATTATTTCTTCTTCTTTAATTTCAGATATGGTTTATATTTTGTCAGATCTACCAGATTCAATTCTTCAATTAAGCTTTTCGGGATATCCGGTTTTTCCATGAGTTTTTCTGGATTCTCTACCAAATCTTTAAGCATCATCAATATATCAGCAAGATATCTTCCCCCAGAGATCCGTTCGTCTATGTTAAATGCAATATCAACTACATCTCTCACTTCAACTTCATTATTTTCATTAATGACGACTCCTTTTCGAATTGCACCAAGAGTAACAAAAACAGATGCGTTACCATATTCGAACATGTGATGCACCAGCAAACCATCTAATTTAACGCTTCCAAGGTTAGCAAAAACGGCAGAACAGAACATTGGATCGCTCTCAATATAATCTGGACCAAGCTTTCCCTTGTAATCCCTTCGGGAAATTATGTTGTTCACCATAACTTTAACTCTGTGGGGGAGTTTAGCAAGAAGCTGAATTTGTTTTTCTGCACTACTTCCCGATTCTGAGCGTGCTTCCTTAACAAAACTATGCATTTTTGTACGTACAGTATCTAGAGTTTCATAGGGGTCCATATCAAATTTTGTGAGAGTTTCTGGACTTTCCGGTGTGAGTTGAGGTTTGACAACAAATGCGAAGGAAAGTCGGTTTCGCTGAAAATATCGCTTACCTGATATAAATCTATTCACTTGGGGGTGAAAAGCGATACCCCGAGCTCCTGCACAAAGTATTATTTGGAAAAGTGATAACCTGTTAGTTCTATCTAAATTTCGTTCTGAGTTATATTTTTCAATAAAAGGGAGAGTTTTACTTAAATCGTATTGTTGAATACAAAGTACCCACGAAGCAGATCGATATTTCATAACAAACGGTTCTAATGTTTTCAAAGCTCCCAGATTTAATTCATTTCCATCATAACGACGCATAAAATCACACTTTATTCTTTATATAAACTTCGTGTATGTGATGACGTGTTTTTTCTATAAAAAGGAACTGGTTAGATTCAACAAGTTTCTACTGATAATTAAACATAAATAGGCTAATCAGCATTAAAATCACTAATTAGGTGATTAGCATGAAAAAAAACATGTCATACTTATTTCTTATTTTCCTAATTCTCCCATTTTTACTCTATGGTCCCGCTACAATATCTATAAATACTCCAAAAGCGCAACAGACTCCTAATAATTTCATTATTTACGTAAATTCGACTTTGGCTCCAAGTATTCAAGCAGAGATACTACAATATAAAGCCGATGTAGAAGCCGAAGGATATACAGTTAAAATTTACAATTGGACAGATATAAATCCTGATCCTTTTCAACGGGTTGTTTACTTGCACACGAATATAACTCAAGAATACACTACGTATGGATTAAATGGAACAGTGTTGATTGGCGATATGCCTTTTGCTATTTATGAGCAGAGTTTAGGTGTAGATTATATTTGCGATCT
>JAEOUK010000372.1 GCA_016839385.1 Promethearchaeota archaeon | reverse complement strand
CAACACAATCAGCCCCAAAGAAAAGCAATATCTCACCAATCGCATTTTTAGCCCCTCTGTTAATTCCTGAACCAGGATATTTTCGTTCATTATGGATGAGTTTAACATCTGGGAATCGTTGAATTATTTTTATAGTAGAATCGGTGGATCCTCCATCGGATACAATAATTTCACAAGGAAGTTTTGTCTGTCCAAAAATATAGCTGAGACATTTCTCTATAGTTTCCGCAGCATTATATGCAGGTATAATGACACTTATTTTCATCTTAAGTCTCTTGAATAGTTTTAATGAAATGCGATGAACTACTCCCAGCAAACACTTTATAACATTTGACTTTATCTACGAACTCATTATAAATAGGGAAAATTTTTTTCATAGCTTCATCATACTTGTAACCAGACCAAAGAGTATTGCTAACTTCCACCTGATAATTATGGAGAAGGCGGGATAACATTTCTTTTTTTGAGATCTCTTCAATCTTTGTTTTATGTGAATTCCACACATAAATATATAATAATTTTGAGGGTTCTATCTCATGTTTTTGAACAGGAAATACGTCAGCTAAATCAATAAGTGATCCTACGTTTGGTACATAGGTGCCCTTCTTACTTTTTGGGGGCAACCCCTGTTTTAAAATAGGAAATTTGTCAAATAGATTTTCTATTATTTTACTTCTCATATGGAATGGAATAACTTTTCCTTTTCTAAACAAGATCGTATCATCGGTAATCAATTTATATTTTTCATTTAGAAGAGTAATCAGAATATGTGTCTTACCAAACCCCGAAGGTCCAATGAAGCAAAGACTTGAATTATCTTTCGTAACCCCTGATCCATGGATAAATGCTGTACCCTTCTTTTCTAATGATTTAATTATCATCCATTTCAATAAAAAACGTACAAACATGATTCGCGCATGTAACAAGAAATTATGTGATGGTTTGATATAGCCTATCACCTCATTTTTCTCAAAATCAATCCGAAAAAAACGTTCCCTTCCTTCTACAATAAATTTTAATCCATTTTTACTGAAGATAGATGAATTCGGAGCAACCACTGTTTCCCGTATCGCGAATTCTGGAACATCCAAAGGAAATTGTTGATCTGTTTCAATAATTTCCATGCGCCCATCTATAGAAGGAGTTGAGCTGATAACGTATGGCTCAAAATCTTTTTGAATTTCATAAGTTAACCTATTACAATTTGTTGTAAAATTTAGAACAACATTAGCTACTTTAAACGAATAACTCTCCATAACTTAACCTAAGGAGTACACATCTTTTTATACCTTAAAAAATCTACTAAAAATAATGAGCTTCAAAAATAATCCAGTTTTAATAAAAAAAGATCATGTGATCGAAAGAGAAGGAGAGGAATTATTACTTTTCGATTCCTCAAATGGAACACTCTTTGAATTAAATGAAACTGGAAAATCAATCTGGCATATGCTTAACGGTCATAATACTCTACAGCAAATTCAGAAACATATCCAAAAAGAATTAGAGAAAACTGACAATATTACCAATGATATTACTAATTTTATCAACAAATTGTTTGAATTGAATTTAATCGAGAAAAAATGACATTTCTATCGTGAACTATCGAATGTCAAGTGAGAATCAGGTTCTATTATCTCTTTCATGCAAGGAAATAAATGAGAATTTTCTAGAAAAAATCAACGACATACTCAAGGAAGATCTTGATTGGAACTATATTTTGGGAAAAGCCATTCATAATAGGGTTATACCTCAACTATATGCTAATCTGAACTTTTATGTTATGCATAATCAAGATCACCATTTACCTAGGGCTATGCTAAAAAAAATCCGCCAATTATATTATTCATTTATTGGTTCCACCATGGATCTGCATAAAGAAGCAACTCACCTTTTTCAAATACTAAACAATCAAAATGTTCAATATGCTCCAATTAAAGGAATTTTACTTGCAGAAACTGTATATACAGATAAACACATGCGTTTCTTTGAAGACGTAGATCTCATTCTACTTAATCATCATGAATTGAAGAAAACCAGAAAAATATTAAAAAATTTAGGATATGAGCGTTCCAAAGAGTCAGTGTATATCAAACGAAGACGTGATATGTTACTCAAGTTTGATTTGCACAGTTCATTAAGCATATTTTCTTTTTTTGATTATCCCCCTCAATTGAAGGATTTTTGGGAACTTTCAACTATTCAAAATATTGGCGGGGTACCCGTTACTGTGATGCGCGGTGAATATATGCTTCTATTGCTCTGTTTACATTCCTTCTCTACTGGTTTGCTCTCTCTCAGAGATCTAAGTGACTCTCTACATATATTGAAACAATTTCCTACTCTAAATTGGGATTATATTTTACAAAAGACTGAAGAATACCCATGTGAGATAGGAAACCCCCTCCAACTTATTCATCTAATATGTACTATAATATTCGGTGTAACTCTTATACCTGAAAATTTTTTGAAATACTTTAACAAATATTTCATACTGCAAGTTAAAGTATCTGAGAAAATACTCGAAGAACACGTATATCCATTTTCATATGCGGAAATCTGTTTGAACTGTGAGAAGAATCAACGATGCAAATTAATGAAATATATTTCTCTTAAGGAAAAAATCCTTGGCAACCATCCCCAGCAAAAGAATCTCTCTAAAATGAAGACTTACTTGCAATTAGGTATTTTTGAATACAATTATATTTTCACAATAATCTTAAAGAAATATGGGATCAAGTATGCGCTTCAATCGTTTTTTAAGGAAACTAAAGGAATTCTATATTTTCTGATGAGCAAGTTGCATGATAAGATTTATGTTAAAATTACATCGGCAGTATAAGTGTACGCTAGACATGTGAAAGAGAGATTTAGAAATTTAGTATCAATCGTGTAGACGTCTAGTGTTATTAGTTATTATTCTATTCAAGATTTTATAATAATAGTGTTGCAATCTAAACTTTGACCGATAAATTTCAGCATCGTCCTCAGGTTTAAAGCCAAGAATATTACGGGCATTTTCTATATCCCAAAATCGCCATTTATTATCTGAAACACCATATACAACAAGAAACCTTACACTCAATGGAGCAGAAATAGATCTCTCTATAAGCTGAACAAGATCATCATGAGAGAGAAATGTAGCGAAATTACGAATATCTATTGGCTGATTAACAAGATTCACAGTGCCAATTCTAAGACAAATTACGGAAATTTCTGATTTCTCAGTAATCTTTTTACCAATTTCTTCACCGTACACTTTACTATCTGAATATAAACTATCAGAGCTGAAAGGGTCATTTACACTGATCAAACTATAGGGTCTTTTAACTTTCTTATATTCTCCCTTAACAATATGTACATAAGGTTCTTCTCTTTCATAGCCTTTAGTCACGTTATTGGAGCTGAAAAAAATAATTCTCTTCACTTTTGCCTTAAGCGAAGCTAAAAAAACATTATAGGTTCCAATATAATTATCTCTTATAATGCTCTTCCGATCTTTGTTATATCCTGAAGCAGCAAGGTGTATCACTACATCTGCATGTTTAAAAATTGAAATTAAATCCTCGAATCCAAGAGAAAGATCCAATTGAATAAAATGTGAATTTTCTTCTTCAATGTTCATCTGATCGTTTACAATCCTATCAATTAAATAATAATTATATTCTGTTAATTTATCTGTTAAAATTCCTCCAATTAACCCCGATGCACCAGTCACAGCAATCTTTTCCATATTTACGCAAACGCCTTTCATATTTTCATGATTCTCATATACACCATACTTATTGTGTTTGAAAAAAT
>JAEOUK010000371.1 GCA_016839385.1 Promethearchaeota archaeon | reverse complement strand
CCATATTGAACAAAATTTGCTGAAAATTGTTTAAAATCTTCATAAATTAAACTCATAAACATTTTCAATTCATAAGATTTTATGGATAAAGGAGAATTTGGGGTTTTTAATTCACTTTTAATATTAATACTTAATGTTTCTGTTGTCCATTTGAATATTCGGTGGATAAGCATTAAGAATAATTTGGTTTCTTGATCATCCTCTCCAGTTTTCTGAGGTTTTCTTATGTCAAATATCTGTGGAAGTATAGAACAAGTTTTTGGGAACTGGGATCTATGAAAATTATATTTTTGAAGAAATTGAGGATTAAGAAAAATGGAATAATCTGGGGTGAGTAAACTTTCAGATAGAGAGATATAAAATATTTTGATAAATAAATTGCGAATTCCATGTTCAATGTGCGTCATTTTAGCCTTGGATTCTTTAATCCACCGTTTTATCACATGTTGGTATTTATTAAACATAGAATAGGATAATGTGTTCCAAGATGGGTTGTCTGTGAAATTGGGCATTCTCCATCAACATTTCGTTCATTACAAAACATTTAGCAATATAATAGTGAGTATCCAACCCAGAGTTAGTAATATGGTTACGATATTAATTGGTTTAATTCTTTTCAATAAAGTAGTTTGAATCTGATTTTGAGTTGATTTTTGCAGATCTGCATTCCGTTTATCAATATCATCTGCAATTGAATTTTGAGGGATCCTATTCAAAGTAGGATTGACTAAATTGGGGATATTTTTCACAACTGGTGCATTTGAAACTAATCGATTCACTTCTTTTGGGAGAGATCCTACCATAGTTTCAGAGTTGACTCCCATTGGAAAGAGATCCGAAACGCGTTTAAGCGTAGAAATCTTATTTAGATCGATTTCTAAATTTTTGGATTTCTTACTGGCGGAATCTTCCATATCTATTACAATTGCCCAGTCCATAAATTTTTTCCGCTTTTTGTTATGTCTATCTACCTTTTAATCTGGAGGGGATTATTAAATAAGACGTTAAGTTTTTAAGAGCGCTTTGTTTTTGTTGTTATGTACTCATTCGTCTGCTGTGTTCTGCGGACAAATGTACATAGTTATTGACAAAACTAACAATTAAACTGGTAGATAAAAATGTCACAAAAGAAAAAACAATCAAGTACGATTTTGAACTTGCTTTTAATTATTTTTGGAGCAATTTTCGTATTCATTGGCGTGATTTCAATTCTCACTGGAACATTTGGTATTACCCTTCCCGCTTGGCTTTTAAGCACTTATGCAGCATTAGGTGATCCAGCTGTATTAGCATTATTGGGATCAGCTGGTTGGATGACGATAGCACTCGGTGTATGGGCTGTGATTGCCGGAATTGCCATGTTCGCAGAAGAGGAGTGGGCTATGGGCCAAGCACTTGTTATCTTGAGCTTAATGGCTATCAACTCAATTCCTGCAGTAGTAGCAGAATTTATGAGCGGAATGGTAAACTGGGGAAGCGTATTCCTTTGGGTATATTTAGTTGTAGCCCTAGTTAGTGTTGCTGGATTCGTTTACCTATTAATTACCAGCAAACGATACCACTAAACTAAAATCAATATTTTTGTAATTTCTATTTTTTCTTTCTAATTATCTATATTCTATGATATTTTCAGTGGATTTTTCGATTTATTGTTGAAGGACACAATATAGGAATAAATGTTTTTAGATGAAAGGATTTTAATTAACAAACAAGCTATTTATTCAATAAATTGATTATACATGTCTAAGGTGTAATCCAATGCGAAGACTCCTATTTGTAGATTTTCTGAGAGGAATTGCGATTTTCTTTGTAATTATATTCCATGCTATGACATTTGATATATTTGGCGGAACACAGCAAGCGTTGGATGCAGCAGGACCACTGGTGGTTGCAGTTGCATTTCCAATTGGAATAATTGGCTCTTGGGCAGCGATTTTTATCTTTTTATCTGGTATTGCAAACGCGGCTACTATCCATAATCAACTAAAAAAAGGAACAAAACCTCGTAAAGTACTATTAGGTGCTTTTTTATCGGGTTTTGCAATTTTATTCATTAATTATTTTTTTATGACCCTAACCAGCCACTACCGTGAGATTGGAGATCAAAAATTTTATTCTATCATTAATGGGACGATAGAGCTCTTGAAATTTCCAGGATTCAATCCTCAGATTCTCTTATTCAATAGTGCACTAATAATGATTGGATTCGGAAATATAATCTCGAATATTTTCTTGGTGACTTGTAGAAAATCATTACTGAATGAACAAAGTAATAAAATTTATTGGATTTTGATGGGATTAGGATTACTTATATTTGCTGTTACTCCTCTTCTCGATTGGATATTTCAAATACACTCAGATCCCCCCTCTTTGTTCGCGGAACTTGGTCATTTAAGTAGAATAGACGTATATTGGGAGGAAGGAAGATATATGGCTGCATTTTTTTCTGCTCTT
>JAEOUK010000370.1 GCA_016839385.1 Promethearchaeota archaeon | reverse complement strand
GAAATGCCTTTACAGTAAGGTTATCAGACCCACGAAGTAAATCTTGAAAATCACCAATCTTTATTGAACTGGGGTGTGGAAGTGCATATTTTGGTTCTTTTGGAAAATAAATCACTCGACGAGGGTAAAAATGTTCGTCTCCATAAGGATCGATGTATATAAAGGATATATGTGAATTCATTAACGCTGTTTTTTCAATATATGTGTCAACATACCCACGATTATATTTTTTGTTTAAATAATCCAATTTCACATAAGTCCCATGAATAAATGGGGTCTCAATTTCTATGGGATCTACTACATATACCTTTGTATTCTTTTCTGTTGTGTAAAATTCTGAGCATACTCCATATAATTGAGAGGAATGCTTAGAAATTGCAGTAATTGGTTGTCCGGTAGTATTTTGTGCATCACTAAATGCACTTGGAGAGCCAAATCCTTGGCTTCCCCGAGTTTGGCGTAATTTTTGACTTTTACTTGAAGCTAAATATTTCCCAAATTTCATCAAGTCTTCGGGTTTCATACCTGTACCGTTGTCGAACACTTCAATTGTGTATAAGTAAGAATCTGATCGATCTCCTCTTTCTCGATAAACATCTGGAGCTTCATTTTCACTAAGCTTGAGGATAACTATGGGTTCATTATCAACGATATCTACCACAGGAGATACAAAATTCTCTAGATTGTCTACTAATGTTTGTAATTCTGCTTCAAGATCTTTTTCTTTTTTCTGTAGTTTCTGAAGTTCTTTAACTTCTTCATCATCTAAATCCTCATCCAGGGAAAGTTCTTGTTTGATGGCTTTGAGGTCCACAGTTTGTTCCAATTCTCCTATTCCCTCTACTTCTGGGGATTCAGGATTAGATACGTAATCTTTATCTAGTTCTCCAATTTCTCTATTTGAAGAAGTAGACGTTTCATTGGACTCCATAAATCTGCGTAAATTTTTCTTTAAAGATTCGTTGATTTTTCGTTTAAAAGTGGATTGTGGTACTCCATTTGAGAGATAACTAAGGCTTTCAAGTGAAAGTTCTTTATCAAGTGTAAAAATGAATTGAGGATTCTTATCCATATTATCAATCGTTTCAATGATTGAATTGTAATGTTTCTGAATTTCCAGAAATTCTGCATAAAACTCGTCATATTTCTGCTGAAAACTGGATGAAGTGACTGATCCATTTAACGAGCTTTTTTCTATTGGATCCATTTCGAACGTGTTGATACCGACTAGATTTTGAATTTCTTCATTGACGAAATTTATCTTGTTAATGATATTTGGGACTGCTTTATAGAGTTTTTTGAGTGGTGTGACTAAATCGGATTCATTATTATTTACTTTCTCTATCATGGATTTAACTTCTAAATCAAATCGCTCAAATTCTGCAATAGCACTTGCAGTTGTGTTTTTTAATTGTTCTAGATTTGTTTCTGCATCCCATTGAAATTTCTCTATAGCATCTAAGGCATTATCAATGAATTCCACTGCATATTGGGTGTGTTTGAAATTTCCGTAATCGAAACCCACTAATTGAGTCCGTTTCCGCATGAATTTCGCAATTGATGCCTCTTTTATATCACCAGATTTGTCTTTTGTAGAAATTTTTTTAGGTTTTCTAGGCTTATTCGATGATTTAGTTGAGTTTGATGAGGATATTTTAGTATTATTTTTTGTTTCCACCATTATAGTAGCGCCAGATTTTCACTTTAAAATTTTTTTTTTATAACAAGGAGCTCTCCAAAACTCCTTTAGAATTAATGATTAATTTGAATGGTTAATCTCTTTCGATTCAATTAAACCTACTATCAATATTTCTTTATAAATATTAGGAGACCACACTTTCATAAATATGTTAGAAAAGGCTTTGAGAATTGTTCTATATTAGAAAATATTTAAGTTGATTTTATTTTGACTGTTAAATTTTCATCAGTTTCTTTATTTGGTTAATAATTTCTAGACTACATTGATTTTTGGTCGATAATGGGACATGGATGATTTTTTTCTTCTTGTTTATTATATATAGCTCGTTAGTCTGAGTCTCAAAACCACGATTGTCTTTCCCCACATCATTTGCTACAATCAAATCAACATTCGATTCCAATAATCGAGAATAGGCACGTTCGATTAATTGTTCTTTTGATATATTAGATTCTGCTTTAAACGCTACTATAATGAGTTCTGCATCTAACTCTCGTGCAATTTTTATTATTTTCGGTGTTGGTATTAATTTAACTGAAATCGGACCGTTTTCGGATTTAATTTTATCAACTATTTTTTTATCTGGTCGAAAATCGGAAATTGCGGCAGTAGACACAAAAACCTGATACTTCTTCTTTTTAAGTTCTGTTGTTACTGCTTTTAAATAATCGTCAGATGTTTCCACTTTGATAAGATTCACTTCCTCTGGAGGAGAAACTGTTGTATTACCTAAAATTAGTGTAACTTTTCCCCCTCTTTTTAATATCTCTTGAGTAAGAGCTATTCCCATACGACCAGTCGAAGGATTTGAGAGAAATCTGACGGGATCTAAGTACTCTCGAGAAGGTCCCGCAGTAATAAGAAATGAAAATCCAGCAAGATCTTGTGGTTTGGATAACTTTTGAATTACTATTTTTATAATATCTTCTATATCTGCTATTTTGGCTTTATTCTCTTCTATTCGGGGTAAAATAATTTCAACTCCGAAATTTTGTAGCTTCTCAATATTCCTCTGTACTATTGGATGACTATACATGCTTTCATGCATAGCGGGGACAATGATTATGGGTGTTTTACTACCAAATGCAGTTGTAACCACAGTAGTTACAGGAGTGTCGTCAATTCCACAAGCGATTTTTGATATAGTGTTTGCTGTTGCTGGAGATACTAGGATAAGGTCAGCTTTTCCGAATTTAC
Source organism: Promethearchaeota archaeon (assembly GCA_016839385.1). The sequence goes on along the minus strand of JAEOUK010000370.1, from coordinate 3,929 downwards.
CGGGTCGTTCTCCTGCCAGTACTATATGCTCAATATTTCCCGTTAATTCGGTGACCACTTCATTACCAGTAGCCCACTGCAATAAATTTGGGTGAATCAACTCCGATGCAGCTTTACTCATCACGCAATAAACTTCAGCACCTAATCTCATTAACTGGCGAGATAAAACCGGTGCATTTGATACAGCCACACTACCCGTAAGACATAAACAGATAGTTTTTCCTTGTAGCTCTTTAGAATCAGATCCAATTATATCTTTCGAGGGGTGATCGGGTTGCATTATCTCACTTTAATCATAGAGTGAATGAACTTAAGTTTTTAGCATGTAAGGGGAGGATTTACTCCTCTCCTTTCTTGGGCACATAATAATATTCATTTATAGATTTTTGATAACTGTCCAATTTTGAGCCTTTTTTATTAACTCTTGGTCTTCCTGTTGTAGGATCCCTTCGGAAAGTTATATCCATGTTGCTTAGGAACTGATTCATTCCAGATCGTAAATCTTGAGGTGGGGTTGTCAATCCTTCCATTCCAGGTATTCCTTCAAATACCAGTAATGAATCTGAAATGAAATCTTGAGAAATTATATCATGCTCTACAACAAATGCGCATTTCTTTATTTCCTCAATGGAACGGCGGATTACTAGAGAACTACGAAGACGCATCTCGACATCTAGAAATGCACTAGGTTCATCAAGAAGATAAATGTCTGCAGGAGTAGTCAAACAGTCGGCAATTTTTACACGTTGAAGTTCTCCTCCACTTAATTCATTTAATGGTTGATCTGCAAGACGATTTAATTCAAAATTATCTAGAATTCGTCGTTTATAGGTTGCTGCAAAATCTCCGCTGCTTTTTATTTTTCGAAGGATATCATCAACAATAATTCCTTCTTCACCGAGAAAATATTGAGGTTTTATCGCTACTTTTAGTTCTTTAATATCGACTTTTCCATGATCTGGTTTTATCTCATTTGCGATAAGATTAATAAAGGTGGTTTTCCCGATTCCATTTGGTCCTAAAATTCCAATTACTTCACCAGAGTGTATTTCACCGCCATAGACAGTGAGTTTGAAATCACCTAGTGTTTTCACCATGTCAGGATATTCAAATAATACGTTTCCTGAAGTAAATACTGAGTCTTGAGGTGGTCGGGTATGAAATTCAATTGCTTGTGGTCTAAATCGCATATTTTCATCCCTAATATATCCACTAAGATATGTATTTATACCTACTCGTACTCCATGAGGGTGAGAAATAATACCATATGCACCAGGAACACCATAGAGCAAGGATACATAATCACTGAGATAGTCCAAAATCGCCATATCATGTTCAACGACAACTATCGTTTTACTTTGTTGGGATAGTGCGCGAATTGCTTCTGCCATTTTCAAACGTTCTTTAACATCCAGATAACTAGTAGGTTCGTCAAACAAATAACAAAACCCTTCACGTAAAATCGCTGCAGCAATTGCAAAACGTTGAAGTTCCCCGCCACTTAGGACAGAAACCTCAAGATCTTCTACTTTTTCTAGAGATAATGAGGGGATTACCCAATTATATGCATCTCGTTCATCAATTCTTTGTAAAATCTCCCCAACCGTTCCAGAAACCTTTTTTGGGATTTCCGTGATATTCTGTGGTTTGTATACTACTTTTTGTTTTTGCCCTTGCATATTCTCCAAGAAAGCCTGTAATTCTGAACCTCGAAAATATGTAATTATTTCATCCCAAGTCGGTAATTCATCACCCATTTCCTCGAACTTTCCAAGATTCATTTTTATTTCTCCAGCTAGTATTTTAAGTGCAGTGGATTTTCCAATACCATTTTGACCTATTACTCCTAAGACTTTTCCATTCTTTGGATATAACATTCGAAATAAACTGAACCCATCAGGAGCATAACGATGAGTTCGATCTTTCTTCAATTGATCAGGAACATTTACAATAGTGTAACAATGAAAAGGACATTTCTTTACACACATTCCGCAACCAGTGCAAAGACTTTCATGAAGGTACGGAAATCCATCATCTTCTAATGTTATTACTTCCACTCCAGTTCTGCAGACGGGACAATGTTTAATACATGGTTTAGCAGGAGATGTCGCACATTTATCAGGCTTACAGATATCTCGGTTTAGTACAGCAATTCTCAATGATCTTCATGTGTGTTAAACGAGGAAATAGTAAAAATTTTTCTCTTATTGGACATTTTTGAATATGATTGCTATGAGTGAGGAATACGCAATTCACTGGTTAGAACCAATAGTGGATGAAATCATTAATCGGAAGCAAAGTCCTATCGTGATCTCAGCGGGTAAAACTCCTTCAGGTCATGTACACTTGGGATTTATGAGAGAAGTAATTATTGGGGACGCAATCAGTAGAATACTGATCAAAAAAAGAAAAAATGTCGTATTTCGAATTTTTTTTGACAGTTATGATGCTGCAAAACGATTTCCACCTTATATACCAAAACAATATGCAAAAAAATATCTAGGTAAACCTTTTGCATTAATTCCATCTCCTTTTGATGATATAGAAGCGAATTCCTATGCTGAATATTTCGGTAAAGAATTAGCAAACACGTTTCCCGATTTTGGAATAAATATCCAATTGATTTGGACACATGCATTATATCAACAGTCTGAAATGCAGGAAAAGCTCCGTATTGGATTAGAAAAAGCAGATATTGCTAAAGATATTTTGTTAACTCACTTGACACATGCAATGTCGGATAAAGAAAGGGAGGAAAAATATGCGTACTACAAGGATTGGATGCCTGCTATGGTAGTGTGTGAAAATTGTGGACGTACTCAAATCAAAAATAAGGAAGGAGAAATCATTCCAAATCGAGTTCTTACTTTCAATCACCAAAATGATTCAGTTACTTATGTTTGTCCAGCTTGTGAGTATACTGGTGATGTCCAATTATCTAGTGGTCTAGTGAAAATCGGGTGGAGGCTTGACTGGCCTGCTAAATGGTCTATGGAACCTAAAAATGTATATGAGGGATCAGGGAAAGACCATTTCACAAAAATTACAGGATCATGGGATGTTGCGGTCGATTTATGTACAAATATTTATAACTATGAAGGCCCAGTAGGATTAGGTTTTGAATGGATGCGATTAGGAGATAGCGATATGGGAACTAGTAAAGGTGTGGTTTTTATGCCTAAAACCTATCTCTCCATGGCAGAACCAGAATTATTGCGAATGATTGTGTTAACTACAAACCCATCCCGACACATTTCGTTCAGAATTGAGGAATTATCTCTGTTATATGATGAATATGAGCGTATCGAACGAATTTATTACCGGTTAGAAGAACCTTTTGATTTAAATAAAAAATTAGAGGATTACTCCCTTAGAGTAAAAAAGGAACTAACCAAGGAACTTGAAAAAGAAGCTTCTCAGAAAATCAGCATTCAAATTCGAAACGAAAAAAATGTTGAAACACGAAAACAATTAGCAAAAAATAAGTTAGATATGATAAAAGATCTAGTAGAAAGCCAATTTCCTGTTCGTTTAGAAGAGCAATTAGAAACATATTCTAAAACAGAACAAGCTGAATATGAGAAACAGATCAAAGAAATTGATTTTCTATACCCCCTAATCCGTGCAAAACGAATTAGAAAAAAATGTCCGCCTCAAATACCCCATAAATTTTTAGTAAACATGGTTCAACTACGCAAGTTTATTTCTTTTGACGAAATTCTCAAAAAATCTCAACAGACTCAAGAACAAAAGCAAATCTCAAGCTTGATATCTAAATCATACCTTCGAAAAAGACTTCGCCATACAGAAAATTGGTTAGCTCACATGAAAGATTTAATCCAGGATACGATTGATCCTGATGAAAAAACCAGATTAGAAGCCAAAGTAGATATTTTTGAAGTTCCAAAAACCTTAACAAGAGAGGTAAT
>JAEOUK010000369.1 GCA_016839385.1 Promethearchaeota archaeon | reverse complement strand
TATTCGGTTAATTTTCATCGCTACTTCAAAGGTTTCTTCAGAAGACACGTGAATTTCAATGTTCGGATCCGTAATTGCAGGACCAAAGGGATCATTCAATGGAATTATTGTACATCGTTTTGGGTAATCTGGATTAAGTGTTTTAATATATTCGAGGATTTTGTTTTTACGCACATCATAAGGTTCAATTAGATCTGCATATTCTTTTTCTACTTTCTTGACAAATTCATCTGTTACCAGTCCAATTGCTACCTTTTCTCCTAGTTTAAATACAGTTTTAAGAAGTAATTTGTGTCCATCGTGTTTATCTGTGTAACTAAACGTTCCTCCACATCCTGCAAGCTTGAAAGACATTGATATTACTCCGATATTTATAAACAGATGTAATTATTCTGCACGTTGTTCTTTTTAAAGTATCCCACGTAAATCAAGTTATGACTGATGATGCAAACATTCTCAGTAGATTTCCACTTGATAAACCCTTGAATATATTATGGGTCTGTTCAGGGAATATATGTCGTTCTGCATATGCAGACTTTGCATTCAATAAAATGGTACGAGATTCACCTATTCTGAGCAATATAGGATTGAAGATTCATTCGGGTGGTTTGCAGTTTAAAAATTTAGAAATTGATCCTCGCACTGTAGGTGTACTGGTGAAGGAAGGGTTTGATGAAGCTGAAATAAAGAAACACATTCCGAGATATAAAAAAGACTATCCAGAGATGTTAGAAGAAGCGGATCTGATTGTGGGAATGTCACATACGCATAAATTATTGACTCCAAAAACCTATCGAGATAAATTTATCCAAATTTCCAAATGGGCAATTGGTGAACGGGTTGATATCGCCGATCCTTATTTTGTTAAAACAGATAAAGAATATACAAAATTATTAGCTCAAGTTAAAGCGTATCTAGAGATAATTCGCAAAAAACTCGAAGATTTTTACACTAAAAAAAAAATCGGATAAGATAATTACTTGTTTTCTTTTAATTATTCGAGGAAAAATAATTCTCCAGCAAATTCATATTAAATTCGAAAAAAAAATTCTTTATATGGGTGAAGAATGAGAGAAAAGTAAGATGGAAGAATTGTCAAATAAATCAGAAATGAAGACTAATGAAGATATCCCATACTCTCAACCAACACCAATTAAACAAACTGAAAAACCAAAAGAAAGAATGCTTTTCATCGACAATATTCGAATATTCTTAACTATTTTGGTGATCTTACATCATTTAGCAGTCACATATGGAGGTTCAGGAGATTGGTATGTGTTTGATCCAAATCCAGATGAAATTTCTAGTATTTTGCTAACATTATTCGTTGCGATTAATCAATCGCATTTCATGTCTTTCTTCCTTCTTATCTCAGGATATTTCATGGTAAAATCCTATAACTCAAAAACTCCTCTGAAATTTTTAATAGACAGACTTATTCGATTGGGTATTCCTTTAATATTGGTGGTTTTCTTAATCATACCAACCATAGAATTTATGGTTGCTAATTTAGTCAACGGTGAAAACCTAACTTTTACTGCATTATATTTAGATAAGATCAATAATCAAGACTTCGACTCAGGTCCTTTTTGGTTTGTACAACTTTTATTGATTTTCCAAATTCTTTATTTAATTGTTAACGTAATATTTACTGCAATTAAGAAAAAGTCAACCTCAATTGATGACGGAATGGATAAAAAATTTTTCCGTATCCCTTCAGTCGGGAAAATCCTACTTATATTTTTGATACTAGCAATTTTGACTTTTATTGTAAGAATTTGGGCACCAGTTGGATTTTGGGTTTATTTTGAATGGGGTCGAATGATTCAATACACAGCATGTTTTATCATTGGAATTTTTGCCTCAAAATACAATTGGATAAGTCAGTTAAAAAATAAATTGAAAAGAGTGAAGATTTTTTGGGTTTTGCTAATGATTGTAATTGTGCTGCTTCATCCTGTGGTATTGCTAATATTCATTGATACAGGAATAGAGTCATTTTTTGGAGGAATCAGTATCCAAGCAGCATTATATGCGTTATTTGAAACCATGTTGTGCATTGCAACGATAATGAGTGTCTTGATTGTATTTCAAGCGAAACTGAATTGGCAAAATAAACTTCTTAAAAGCATGTCAAAAAGCTCATATACGGTTTATATAATCCATGCACTAGTTACAGTCACTATTTCGATATTGTTTCTACCAATACAGATGATAGCTTTTGTGAAATTTATCGTAGTAGCTGTGATCTGCGTTCCACTTAGTTTTTTAATCAGTATCCTAATTCTTAAAATCCCATATATTGATAAAATTCTTTAATATATAGGAGAAAAATATAAGATTCTGGTCGGTGCGAACCCCTATCTAGAGTAATATCTTTGATGAATACAATCAAATAATCCTCTGATGAGATGAAGTTACTTTGGAAAATCAAAATCGAGAAGAAAGAATGATTTTCCTTTAGACATCATTGAATTGTCATCATCTTTGTGACATCTAAGTCTTGCATTAATAAGTTGCGAATAGGAGAATATCACGAACGTAAAAGGAAAAAAGAGGGAAATTGTTATTTATTTTCTTTTAATCGTTTAATTTCCTTTTCTAATTCTGTTATTTTGCTATCTCCGACTGCAGATGGGAGGGCTTCACCAGTCTCAATAGAGATTTCTGCATCTACTTCTTGTAAAGCTTTATCAATGTCAGCATCTGTTACCTCCGTACTAACTTGCATTGCTTCCATGCCAGATGCAGCTGTTTCTTGCATTATATCCACATCTTGCATTCCAAGGTCAATTTCTTCTATTAATTCACTAATTTGGGGTACACTTACTGAAGTTTGAAGTTGTCCCACGACTTTGGCAATGCCTTTCATTATTTCTGCGATATCACCAACTGCTTTAGCTTGCTCCAACTTAAATTGTAAACCTTGTATTTGAAGAACGTAATTGTCTATACCCACTGCCCAATTTTTTTGTTGTAATGAAGCTCTCATATGAACGCGGCTAGCAGAAACATCTCCTTTTTTACGAAATTCTACAGCTTTTCTACGTGCAATCCGTGCTTGTGAATTCAATTTAGCAGATTGACGCTGTAATCGTTTCTGAAAGATTGTGAGCTTAGTTATCATCTTAGCTGGTGTATTTTTGTTGCCTGTTAACCAATCGGCAAATTTTTTGAGCGTTCCCATTAATCATCAATTTAATTTTCTGTAGATTTAAAGAATTAGTGTTAATTCGAACCAAAAAAGATTACCTATCCAATTATTAGCGTTTTTTTATGACAAAAAAAATTAAGCAAATTAGATAATTTTGATTTATTTCTCAATTACAGTAAATTGTCACATAATCTAAAACAAATCTTCATCCTCTTCTTCAGGTCCTGTTCGAGATTCTTTAAATTTCTCGGCAGTTTCCTTATCAACAATCGGGATAGTGATACCTTTTGGAAGAATAGCTTTAGTAGCTAATTCTTGTGGTGAATATTGAGATGAACCGCGAGATTTTCTTTTCTTCTTAGAT
>JAEOUK010000368.1 GCA_016839385.1 Promethearchaeota archaeon | reverse complement strand
CGTTAATTATTTATGCATTATTCGTTCATTAACTGATATAGGCTCTTTTCTTTCAATTAAAAACAATCATTGGGAATGGAATAATGTCGTCGGATCAGTCTAAACCTGAAGGTAGTTTAAAGAAGCAATTAATTTCTTTAGGTATTATTGTAGTCCTCGTAATTGGAGGATGGTATCTCTCAGCAGTTGTGTCAGAAGCAATTTTTCAAAGAGGAAAATACGATTCAGTGGATATTTTGGACGATACAGATCCGTTTCCCGTAGATTTGGATGCTATAGCACCTCCTAATTTCACTCCTCCTGAAGACTGGAGTGGTTTTAGTCCCGATTTATTAAACTTACTAGCCGGATTACCCTTCTTAGCAGGTGCTCTGGGAAATTTTTCTGACCTTGATCAACTAAATACGGTAGCGTTTCGAGTGTATGAACGAGATATGCCTATCTCTGATGATGATTTATGGAGATTGTCTGCTTTTGATTCGTATCAAGGAAATGGATGGGCACGCTCTGATGCAGCTAACTATCCTTTTTCAGAAGCATCATACTATAAGACAGAAGATTTCATTGTGCGTGTCCCATTCGGAGACACAGATGATGGTAATATGGCATTACCTGCTGCATTTCCTCAACCTCAAATTGTCTGGGTTGAAGCACAAGACTCATCAAATGCAAATCATATGAGTACCTACGATCTAAATATCGATTCCCAAAATGGTTCAACGATAGCATTTCAGCTAGATACTACAATGGATGGGAATATGACATATGGAATTTACAAACCCTATACTCCAGATGAATCTTATTATGATAATGGGTACCATTCCCAAAACGCCCCCACCTTAATAAAAAACCGTTACTTACAATTTCCAAACAACGATAAAACCGCATATTATAATTCACATCCCTATTTCCAGTCTCATGTTAATAGTCTTTCTGTACTTCTCGCTGGAATTGAAGATACATTTACAATTGCAGACACAATCCGCGATTATATTGTATCCAATTTTAGTCTGGATTTAACATTCCCTCTAGAACGCCCCGGATCGGGAGATGATATCGTGGAATGGTTTTTGGAACGTGAAGAAGGCTTACCCATGGATTTTGCTGCTGCGTTTGTTATGTTATGTAGATGGTTTGGAGTTCCCTCTCGATACACAATGGGATACAATTCACGATATAATAGTAACCAACCCGATCCATATTTCTATAACTACCAAATGCGAGAAATTCGAATGTCCAATATGGACGCTTGGAATGAGATCTATTTTCCTCTAGATAACAATACTGGTGAGGGAGCATTTGCACCCTTTATATTGTCACCATCCATTTCATTTCCCAATCCCGGAAATGGTACTTCCACTTTGGATTTGAACATTCGGATTAATGGAACGTACTCGACTATGAATCAAGGTTTACGTGGGTATACAGCTCATTTGGACTTTGAAATGGCTGGGGAACAAATTGGGGATAATGTATCACAAGAATTACAATTATATGATTATACTGAAGAAGTTTCGCTAGGTTCAGTTTATACCGACGGTAATGGTTATGCAAATTACGATGTAGTAATGGATAATAGTTTTACAGCTGGAGCTCACTTTATTGGAGTTCAACACAGTATATTCCAGCAGAATGCATGTGCAATCGTTTTAGCTGATGCAGTTGCCATCAATGCAGGAGCTCCTATGCCAAATTCCATAAATCGCAGCATTTCAAATGTTACGGATATTTATGCTTTTATTTATGATCCTGTCAACAATAATCGTGTGAAGAATGCAATTTTACATCCAGTTCTAACTCAAAGTTCTGCAGCAATCACTAATAGTATAATACCTTCAGGAATCAAAGTGGATTCAACTGGAACTATTGATCAGACAGTGACTATTTCTGAATATGTTATTCAAGGAACTTATGAGTATCGAGTAGATTTCAACGGAACTTATGAGATTATCAATCCCCTCACGGGGAGTCCCGAAATAATTACCATACCCTTGGTTAATGATGCATCCAGCAATACATATCCTTTCCAAGTGATTGATGATAACCAGAAATTCTTCAATTTGGATATCGATTCCACTGTATTCCAAGAAGATACCTTCTACAAAACCCGGAGTAACATCATGGCATTTAATGTATATTTAGAGCAAGCAGGAATTCCTGTAGTTGGAGGAACGGTTAATATTTATGATCGTACCTATGGGAATACTCTTGTAACCTCCATAATTACGGGACCTGGTGGAACGGGTACAACCGTCTACTCATTATCTAGTGATTGGTTCCATTGGGTAGCAGGAGTGCATGAACTCTATGGAGTATGGAATGGTAGATACAACCAATCCTTCTACTTAATTGTGGATGAATATATGGAAGTTATTTTAAATCCTTTAACTCCTGACCTCATTAATCGAACTGGAGGAGGGCAAATGACATTTGATGTGGATGGGTATCTATGGGATCCGAATGTTGGAGCGAATATTCGTTATGGATATGTAGGAATTCAATTGAGACAAGGACCCACGGACTATACTAGCTCTTTAACAGGGGACTTGCCTTACATTCATACTGGCAATGATGGTGTATTCTCAGCAACCTATGGAGTAGCCCCGAGTACCCCAGTAGGAATTTATCAAGTATATGCAGGATTTAACGGAGATTGGGAATTAACTAATTCCCGAAATCAATGGATATCTGAGCCATCATTTGCAACGTTAGCTGGTCCTGAATCCTTAACCATCAATGATCCTACTGATATCACAATTGAGATGTGGATCGACGGAGCACCGACCCAAAGTACGTATTATGGTACTGTTCCTAATTATAATCGAAATGATGTAGTAAGAATTGACATACAAGTGTGGGAAAGTTTCACTCCAAAGACTTCTGCAACTGTAACACTATATGACGAAACATTAGGAAGAAGTCTAGGCAGCCAGGTCACCAATTCGACTGGTGGGACTACTTTCTTCATGACGCTTGATTCCAACCATGTTGCTGGATTGAATTTGATCAGCGTATCCCATAACACTATTAAGAACTACACTCAAGTTCATCTCGATGATACGATGTATGTACATCTTACAACTACCCCTGCAGCAACTTCCGTTAGAGGAACGGGACAGGTAACTGTATCTGGAGTGGTTCGAGATGCATTAAATGATGAAATTGTAAAAGGCGCGTACGTAAGGTTATACGTTCGAGATTTTGGAGGTTTAGATCTGACTGGTGATATCACTACATGGCTCTTAGGAACAAGTAGTTACCAACTCTCTTCTGAATCTACGGGAGTATTTACATTTGCGTGGAGAATGCCGGTCTCGTTCCATGGGATCTATCGCATTACAGTAGAGTTTGATGGGAATCAGCAAGACAGTTCAATTGAATGTCCTGCTTCAAACTACAATGCAGGATTAATAGATTTATCTTCTGAGTATTTGCAAACGGTATATGCAAAGGTCAACTTGGTAGCAACCTATAGTCCTCAAATCTTCGTTGCAGGACAACCTGTATATGTGGATGGAACACTAGCTTATGATAATACCACTGTTGTTGTGGGTGCTACGGTTACAATCAAATTCTATGATAGTTCAATGTCATTGTTGTATTCAGATACAGACACAACTGATGGTTCTGGGAATTTTAGCTATTCTACCACTGTACTGTGGTCGATTGATAGTATCTATGTAGAATTTGTTCAAGATGATATAAATTACATAGCTGGAACTGAAGTACAAGCAACGTATGCATGAAGAAGGTTACTTCTTCTTTTTACTAATGATATAACATGCTATCTTACACGGACTATATATTTAGCAAAAAATAACTAACACATACATATAATCATCGTCTATAAAAGGAGTATCAGAATGTCCCGATCCAAAAACTCACAGCGAATCTCTCTAATAGGACATTCCCGAAAGTATCAAAAAATTAGGTTTTGCGCTTTTGCAATAGCTCTAATTTTCCTCACACTCACCATTTCATTTTGTACAAATAAAGATCTTATCCTAAATTCCGAAAATTCTAATCCCAGAGCCTCTATCCGAACTATTACCGGAATTATCACATTAACAAGTATTAGTGATAGTTTTGCTTCAGATGGCGAGGATGTTACTGTATATGGAAATGCACAAAAATGGAACGGAGTTGCATGGGATGCATATGTGGGAGAAATCGTACTGGTTGTTAATACGGTTCGTTTATTATCTGAAACTACAACAAGCAATGGAGTGGGAGATTTTGGGTTAACATTCACTATGGATACCACAAATTTTCATCCCGGTACGAATAATATACAAGCAAATACTACTGAAGGCGGTTATGATACTAACTGCACGAACTATATGACTGTAGATCTTGTATCAGGTGCAGATATTATCATCCATAATACAATGGATCCTCAACTTAGTGGAACTTCAACTTATCAAATCTCAGGAGTTGTTCATGATTCCCTAACAGGAGCTCCTTATTCTGATCCCTCTGGATTTGAATTAGAATTCTATTACGGAGATACCATTACGGGAACTCAAGGACCCAATGTTACTGTTCTTCCCGATGGTTCGATTACGGGCACAGTTCCTCATAATCCCTCTTATACTTCCTTTACACTATATTGGCCGGGTTCATCAAGCCTTTCACCTGATGAAACGACTGCTGGATTTAATGTAATAACTGACATTGATGTTAGACTTTCATCCATAAGTAGAACAATTTATGAAAATACCACAGTCACAATCAGTGGAACAATTTACAATCAAGACCGGACTTATCCTCTTGTCTATTCGTATATAACTATTACAATAGCAGGGCCTTATCTGAATGAAATCCTATTTAATGGTACTTTAGATGTCGGGGGACAGATCCCATTGACAACATATGATGTACCAACGGAAGTTGCAGGAACCTATACTATAACTGTTACCGTAAATACCTATTATGCAAATGGAGTATCTGTACCTGTGCCTGGCGGATTATTAGTTCATACACAAGAGGTGAGAATACGAAAACAAACGGTATTTACCAACATCCCTTGGGAATTCATTGTAATTGGAGTTGCTGCAGCTGGCGCGATTGTAGGAGTTTTCTTTCTTCAGCGTTGGTTAATGGGTAGACGAGTTCAGAAAGATCGTAGCTTAATCGCAAAGGAAATTGAGGATCGTCTGAACAATGTGAGACTCCTGTATCAAATGGGACGAGTTAAAGAAGCACTTGCATATTTATATGTAACATATACAGAAATTGCTGAATTTAGACACGGGATAGCTAAACAAGCTTCACAGACTACTACTGAGTTCGCAATTTTAATGGTTAAACAATACGGGCAAAATCCACAAAACATTTATCCTTTTATTCAAGAAATCGAACAAGTAATCTATGGTGGATACCCCTACAACGATCAAGTGTTCATGCACTCTGTTGAATTGTTTGGTCGAATCTATCTGGAATTGATGGAAAAACCGCTTCCTTCATTCCAGTTGAGTTAAATTCACGACAATTATTTAGCACTAAAAAATCTACATCCAATATTCCAAGAAAAAAAAAACTAAACCTTCGAGGGTTTTCCATGGCACGAAAAAAGAAAGAAACTCAAGAAACCGTAAATGTTTCCAGCAAGCTCGAAAATGTAAAAATATTGTACAATACCGGCAGAATAAAGGAATGTATAGCATATTTGTACACTATTTACACAGATCTTGCACTACAAAAATATGGAGTTAGAAAAACCTTTTCTCAAACAATTCGGGATTTTGCGATCATTATGGTAAAGCAATATGGACAAGATCCCGCAAATATATATCCTTTCATACAACAAATAGAAAAAGCAATTTATGGAGGATATCCCTCAACTCGGGAATTATTCTTAGAGATTGTGGAATCATTTAAAAAAATCTATAGAGAAATGAGTGGATCTCGACTCCCCTCCTTAAATCTGTAAAAAGAACCAACATCTACAGGGATACGTATGGCAAAAGGATCAAAAGAAAAGAAGAAACAAAGAAAAAGGGAAAAAGGGTATTATCGGTTTCAGTCTCCCACAGGAACCGCTCTTAGATTGTTGTTTCTCTCGATTTTTGTTCAATTTCCGGGACAAGAAACTCCCCCCCTTGTCATGATATTAGAATTATTCCTACATGGTTCAACTTTCAGATTCATGGATTTACTACCAGTTTACATTGCGGTGGGTGTTTTCATAATTTGTATGGGAATAAAGAAAAAGTGGCCGCGTGTTGTACCAATTCTCTGTAATACTATTATGTTCATTTGGTTAGGTTTGTATATGACCTATATGTCCCGATATATAGTGGAATTATTGGGATATATCATTATTGATACGAATCAAATCGATACTCTCATGATTGTCAAGGGAGTTGTTGCTTTTTACTGGTATATCATGAGTTTTAACACAATTAATCGGATGAAGAAATCCTTTAGGGATTTGGAACCCGAGACCGACAGTATGATTGTTGTGATTTGGATTATGATTATTTTCGTTCATATTTTTGGAATCCTAGCAACAGTTTCGGCATTTCTTCAGCCGGGAATAGATTTTCTCGGAGCATCAGGATATGAAAGCATGATTAGTTTTATCATGTACGTCTTCCCAGCAATCTATATCATCCGACTTGTGATGAGTGGATTACAGGCAATTCGAGAATTCCGACGTTCAAAGAAATCTCAATGGGGAATTCAACAAGCATTGCTTGTAGTATTGTTTATATTTGCTTGGATTCCCCTATTGGGTCACATCATAGATGGTGGTATGAACCTTCGGGATCATTCAGTATATAATTCTCATGAAACTGGAAACTCTGAATTTCGGGTATACGCAGAATCCATGGGATATGAAACGTATGCAATCCAATCGTCATTAAGTTCCCTAATTCGTATGAATCGAAGCGTGTGCTTAGTTGTGTTTGATCCGAAACAGACGTATAATCCACTCGCTGAAGTGCCGTTTTTCATTGAAATGTTTGATGCGAATAGGACGTATGATTTCTCCATGTTGATATGCGATGATCATGGCTCAACAACATCCCTTATGACAGAAATGTTTCTATCCTCTGCAGCTGCATCAGGTGGATTAGATGATACCATCCCACTTGCACTTTTTCCAGATGGTATATTAATTGATAATTCCTCCTTTGATACAGCACCATGGTTTCCGATCATTCAAGATTTCAGTTCCCATCCTACAACCGCTGGGGTAAGACAAGTGATTTTATCTCGTGCGTCAGCTGTTTTAGGTGGAGATTTGTTGAGTTTCTTTGGATGGGAGGCTCTCGGACGAACTTCCGCATCTTATTCATTTGTAGATAAAAATCAAGATAATATGTATAAATATGAGGACGATAACTATCCAATACCAGATGCGTTAATCAATGTGTTGCAGAATTTCGCAGGATTATACTTCCCCGAGGGAATTCCATTAGGTGGATATCCACAAGTAACATTTGCGGCAAAAGAAACCACTTCTGGAAGACGAATCTTCTTATCTTCAGATGCTTCATTGTTTGATAATGAACTTATTACAAAATATGATAATTTACAATTTGCACGAAATATTATCGAGTGGTTAACCCGAGGAGATCGCAACATTGCATTAGTATTTGATGAATCCCATAATGCGCCATACGGAAGACGAGAATTTAATTCTGCTGCTATGTTTGGGATGTTCCAAGGATACATCAATTGGTTATCTACAAATCCGTTCTTATCATGGATTTATCCTTTGTGGGCAGTAAGAATTATTGCTCGTTGGGTGCCAAAAGAAAAGGATCGTCGTCGAAAGAAAAAGAAACAAGAAGAACAAGTGGAAGAGGATATCAAAGAATTGCAATTCCGGACCAGTTCATTCTTTGCAGAGAAAATTAATTGGTACCGAATCAATAAAGAATACAACCAAGCGTTAACCTTACTTTATCGACGATTGGAACGTAAAATCAACAAGATGATGATCGGTACTACACCTACTGTTGATATGGTTGTGGCAACAATAAGAGAAGCTCATCAGAAATATATGAAAGAAGATGATTTACTCCGGATAAAAAACTTCTTAATTAAAATGGAAAGTGTAAAAAACAACGAAATCGAAATTGTGGATGAAAAAGAATTCCATGACATGTTTTTTGAGATGGAGTGGGTCAATGAACACATCCGACATTTCTAAAGTTCTTCCTTCCCATGTTTTTTATTAGTACTGATTTTTCACAATAATTTTCAAACTCTAAACTATCAAGTTCTGATTATCGATAATAATTTAATCCTCTTTGATGATACACTATAATGGCGATTTTTTTAGTAAATCATGAAATAGAGGAATTATAATGAAATATCGTCGAGTAGGAAAATCGGGATTGCGGGTAAGTGAAATCTCGCTAGGTTCGTGGTTAACTTATGGGGGTTCCGTAGAGAAAGAAAATGCGATGAAATGCATTGCAACTGCTCTTGAAAATGGAATTAATTTTATAGATTCTGCAGAAATTTACGCACACGGTGGAGCAGAAACTGTTTTGGGCGAGTTCTTCGCTGAAGGAGAGTATAACCGAATGGACTATGTCATTTCTAGTAAAGTTTTTTGGCCATTCAGTGAAACAGATGTAAATCGATGGGGTAATGGTCGAAAAAATATACGAAATGCAATTGAAGGGACTCTTAAACGGTTGCAAATGGACTATATTGACATTTACTATATGCATAGATACGATTATACCACCCCTCTTAAAGAAACTATGATGGTTCTGGACGACCTAGTACGGGAAGGTAAGATTCATTATTGGGGCACCAGTGTATGGACCGCAGCTCAATTGGAAAGAGCAAACGCTATTGCAAAAGAACATAATCTGCATAAGCCAATTGTAGAGCAACCAATGTATAACATGCTATTTCGACACATTGAGTTAGAAATTATGCCTGTTGCAAAAACTCATGGGATGGGCTTCACAACATGGTCTCCACTTGCTGGTGGAATTCTTACAGGGAAATACAATGAGGGAATTCCCAAAGGGAGTCGTGCAGAGAGTATGGAATGGATGAAAAATCGATTAACTGATGAGATTTTAGGAAAAGTTCGTAAACTACAGGAAATCGCAACTGAGCATGAAATCAAACTAAATCAACTTGCCATCGCATGGATCCTTCGAAGACCGGAAATCTCTAGCGCCATAACAGGAGCAACTAAACCAGAACAAGTCTTGGAAAATGTCAAAGCATCAGAGATTGAATTAGAACCATCTGTTTGGGAAAATGTAGATGAAATTCTGAACAATGCACCAAAATGGCCGGACACCTATGAACCAAATTTCTATTTCAAAGAAAAAATGAGGAACTAATCCTCAAAATTCATTTTTTTTGGAATCAAAGTAACTCAGGAATGGATTTCGCAAAAGACTCAAAGGAATCTAAAACTCCCTCCATAGGAGGAGGACCTTGCTGACCTCGACATCTTCCCGATAACCATTCTGAATGCACTTTTTCAAATTCGGGTCCTTGCATTACCTTGAGATATCGCTTTCCCCAAATAGATGCCCCCTTTTGAGGCATTGCATGGGTGAGAAACACCGCACCAAATGGGACTTTATAATTAATTGCTGATGTTTCCTTCTTGAAAGCTTTGATCCATCTTTTCGATGATGGACTGCTAAAAAACGCACGAATTGCGGCTCCAACAATTAATACATCTGGGTGTTCTCCAGCAACCTTCTTGGGATCTACTTTCTTAACGTGATCAACATACACCTCTGCAGAACTTGAGAGAACTTTTTGCATGGTTTCTGCAATTAATTTTCCATTTCCAAGTTGGCTATCATGTAATATCCATATTTTCATGGTAAACTTTCCTTTTCAATTGATTCTACTTGAATCATGAACATTCGAGTTAATAAAGATTCCACAGACATTTCCTTATCAAATTGAATGTCCAATGAAAAATTCACGCCACCCAATAGATAATTCTACTTACTTAAGCATAATTTTTTATCAAATCTCCACCCTCTTAATTCATGCTTCAGGTCTTTCAAGCCAATCGAATCTATACTATGAATATTCCAGATGAATTTTATTCTGCAATGGTAATAGATCAAGGAAAAATCATTCGATTATTTGACACTAATGAGTTTTCGAAAGAGAGGGATTCATTGTCACAAGTTACACAAGTAAATGGAGTTATTCTTCCTGGGTTTATCGACTCTCACATTCATGCTATAAGCTATGGGAAATATACCGAATTTGTCGACTTGCGTGAAGTCTGTTCGATCAAAGAGATGAAAGGAAAGCTATTAGAAAAGGTGGAAAATACACCTGAAGGAGAGTGGATATATGGAGTCTCTTGGAACCAAGAAAAATTTCAAGAAGATCGCTATCCCTCAAAAGATGACCTTGATGAAATAAGCACGAAACATCCCATAGTTCTGAAACGAGTTTGCACTCACATATTGGTTGTAAATACTCTTGTATTAGAACATGCTAAGATCACAAAAAATACACCCGATCCAGAGGGAGGACTCATAGATCGAGATGAAAATGGAAATCCTACAGGTATTTTACGGGAAAATGGAATGGATTTAATAAAACCCATTGAGCCTAAACCCTCATTTGAAGACAAAATTCGATGGCAAAAATTATCTCAACATGCTCTAAATTCTTTCGGAATAACGTCAATTCACACTTTAGATGAAGATTCCTATTCCGTATATCGTGCTTTGAAAGAACAATTAACTGTGAGAGTGTATTTCTGCCCCAAACACAAAAAACTCGATTTCCTTTATAAGGAAGAGAAAGATGCAAAAACAGGATTAGGAGATGATATGTTACGATTGGGACGAGTGAAATTATTTGCAGATGGGTCATTAGGTGCACAAACTGCTGCGATGAGAGAGCCCTATGAAAATAGTAATCGCAAAGGGATTCCAATTCATACAAAAGAGAAGTTAGAGCAAATTATTACTGAAATGAATGATGCGGGGTGGCAATTGGAAACTCACGTGATTGGGGATAAAGGGGCAGAATTAGTGATAGGTTGCTATGAAAAAATATATAGACACAATTATCGCCCAGTTTTAACACACTGTCAGATTCTAGCGAGAGATTTAGTCGATCGTATGGCGAAAGCAGAAATTATCGCTGCAATCCAACCGTTTTTTATTGAAACCGATATGGACTTTGTGGAAAAATTCATTGGAGTGCAAAGGATGTCCTATGCTTATGCATGGAATACCCTTCGTAATAATGGAATTATATGTTCAGGAGGTTCGGATGCTCCTGTAGATATTCCCAATCCCTTTTATGGAATATATTCTGCAGTGTCTCGCCGAAAATTAAATGGAACTCCAGCCGAGGGATGGTTGCCTAATCAAAAATTGTCAGTTTGGGAGGCTATTCGTCTGTATACGTTTGGGGCAGCATATGCGGAATATCAAGAGCATCAAAAAGGTCTTCTAAAACCAGGTTATTTAGCTGATTTCATCGTGTTAGATAAAGATCCGTTTCACGTACCTCTTGAAGAGTTAAAAAATATACGAGTTCAGAAAACTTTTCTTGGAGGAAAAGAAGTATACTCGGCATAAAGTGAAGTATCTACCTATAATTCAAAATTCAAATGGGTGGAGAGATTCGTAATCGGGAGTAGGAAACGAGATCACTGATGGATATGTCGTGTTGCAATAAATTCGATTTTGTGCAGAGTAATATGTAGTATTTTGCCATAAATCCTCCCCGGTGTTTGGGTTAATTTCAAACCGCGGATAGTTGGAACCAGATAGTGCTAAACGGATCTTATGCCCCACATTGAATACATAAGCTGTACTGGATAAACTAATTGTAAGTAAATAGATCGTGCCAAGATTCATGAGTTCAGGAGAATCAAAT
>JAEOUK010000367.1 GCA_016839385.1 Promethearchaeota archaeon | reverse complement strand
GGAAGGTCGTCTAGACAAATAGGATTGTAAAGAATTATCAAAATGTCGTGCTCTAGTACAGAATACTAATCCGTAATATTCCGCTCGTTCCCCATGGAACAGTTCAATCTTTTTAATATCGAAATCATAATCCCGTATTAACTTCTCATAAATTTCTTGAGCTTTCGGATCTTTTAGTACATCGGGAAAATTCTTACTAAAAATAACTCGACCCCATAAAGGCATCGCGAGTGTAGCTTGAACTGAATTTTCTTCTATAGGGCTCTTCATATTAATATATCATCTTCTCTGTAAAAAAGTGTTATTGAGTTGTATAATACAAAACACATTCATTTGTGTAAACTAATTAGCTAAAATATCAAACCAAGATGTTATATGTCTAAACCTACTGTCTAAATTCTCCTCACAGATGCTTTAATTTCTTTTTTAAACATAGAATACTTTCTCATTTTATCAGTTTTCGTATTGGTGTATCGTATTTTGGTGGCATTATATATTGATTTCAACGAGTTCATTGTCTTCCGAATCTCTGAAAAAGATGAGTATTAAATAGGCTTGATGTGATAAGAAATGGAGATTCTGGTCAGAAAATTCAATAAAACTACAGATACAAACGATTTTAATGAAAATAGTTTCGAAACATTGATCACGATGAAAGGTATTCCACCTGGAATGTCACGTAATGAATTTTTTTTTCAATTAATGCCTATGATAGATGAATATATGATACAATTAAAACAAAATAATATATTCATTGCTGAAAATAAGCAATCTCAATATTTAGGTCATATTTGGTTTTCATTAACAGAAGAACTAAATCCGTGGGAATTTGATGATTATTTCTGGCTACATAACATTACAATTCATCCAAATTTTAGAAATATGGGTATTGGTTCACATCTTATGCAATTTCTTGAACAATTTGTACAAAATCAACACGAAATCCAACATATTATAGGACTCCACGTTGATGCAAAAAACCTTAACGCTTTGAAACTGTATCAAAAATTAGATTACTCCACAATTATAACTCAATTATCCTATTCTATTGGAAATAATCCAATAACCTATCAAAAGACAAACGAAATTGTCGCTGTAAATACTGATCGTGAATATGAGCTGGTTTTAGATATTGCCTCATCTTTTCATGAAAATAAAATACCTCAAGATATAGTATCACCGGAAATTCGATATAAGATGGATAATCTCCTTTCTAAAGCAAAAACGAACAAACAATTCGAAATATTTTTAATCATAAATGCTGGGAATGAACCACTTGGGTATTTCACGCTATATGAAGCCGAAATGAAATACCAAAAAACAGCTTATATAAAACATTTTGGTTTCAATCCTAAATTTACGAATGACGATGCGATAGAATCCATGCTATATTTTGTTGAAAATTGGGCTAAAATGCGCAACATCGAAATATTGGAAACAATTGTTCACACTTCAGATCGAAATGTCTTATTATTTCTCAAAAGGAAAGGATTCAAAGAGTTTGGATATTTTAAACAAAAAAATCTAGGATAAGATTAGGTTACTCTCGATTTAATGCGGTGATTAAATATGTTTCAAAAGTCTATTCTTCTGCATTTATTACTATGCTTCTAATATCTCTTTAATTTTTAAGGATTTTAAGCTAGCGTATTTTGGTAAGACTGGGATAATAATTACCTAGATCTTTAATTATGCTTGAACAGATTAGAATATGAGATGAATCAACTAGATCCACAACGAAATAAATTTGAGCGAGTTGTGTATTTAGCTAGTCTATTTATACCCTTTTTAGTATGCATTAGCGGTGTTTTATTTCTTTATTTCAATAGAAAGTTTGTGTTTGATTATACTCCTATTGCTGGGATATCTATTGCAATCGGAATTGGGATGATTACTGGATTTATGATATGGATCACTATCAAAATTCTACAAAAAAAGACAGTTTTAAAACGAAAACGCTTACAACAAATTTTTCATGGATTTTTATCCGTACTTGGAATTTTTATCATTATTTTTGGATTTTCATCCGCTAGTTTATTCATCAGTGCAAATCGGTACAATTCGGGACCAATATTAGTTTGGGCAACAGATCAAGATCCACGTTATGAAATCACAGTAATGTGGAGAACTCGCACTAAAGAAATCTCCACAGTATCTTGGGGTATAGATCCAGATAATTTGAATGAAACATATGGGCTTGGTTTTTCAAGAGTTTGGCACAAAATGTCAATAAAGAACCTAGAACCGAACACCAAATATTACTATCGAGTCGGAAAAAATCCTCGTGCTCAAATATACCATTTTACAACAGCTCCCGACACAGAAAAGGATTTCACGTATATCTTATTTTCTGATCCACGTCAAAACACAAGTCCGATAAACATCCTCTTCAAAAGAAATGTTCCGAGATGGATGGTCAAAATAATGGAGAGACAGGGTAAAGAAATTGCATTCACTATTAGCTGCGGAGATAATACCCATGATGCTTTAAATGAAGCAACTTGGAAGTCATGGTTTGATGACATTTCGGAAAAAAGTGGATTGGCGAGTTATGCTCCATTACAAGTCGCAGTGGGAAACCATGAACGCCAAGAAAACTGGACGGGGGAAATTTTTGACCAATATGACCCTTACATAAATCATCATCCTGGATTTTATTATTCATTTAATTATAGTTCTCTTCATGTTCAAGTTCTTGATCCAATTAACGAGTCAACTGGTTGGTGGGGGAAAATTGATGCAGCACAGCTAGCATGGGCACATCAAGATCTTCAGAATGCGTCTTCAATG
>JAEOUK010000070.1 GCA_016839385.1 Promethearchaeota archaeon | reverse complement strand
GTTACTTATTTTAAGTTCCCGCAAATTTTCCAGTTTTAATAAATGTGTGGGAAATTCTTGAAATGCATTTTCCCGTAGATCAAGCTTTCTAAGTTTCGTTAAATTCACAAAATCTACGGGCAGTTCAGATATTTTATTATTTCTGAAGCCAAGTCGTCTTAATTTTGTTAGTTTTGTGATACTTAAAGGGATATCTTCAAGATTATTGAAATTCAAAAACAGTTTTCTGAGATTTGGAAAATCCTCAATGGATTTTGGAACTTGTTTAAGTCCGAGTTGGGAGAGATCCAAGCTGATAAGATTATCTGAAAAGTATTGAGTATTTCTACTTAAAATGATTTTCTGCTGAAATTCGTTTCCAACTTCTATTAATAAAGTTTGAAGCAAATTTCTAGCTTTAAGATTATCTTCCATCCATCTTCCCATTCTTTTTTAAAAAGATTTGATTAATGTGGACTTAAAATCTCTGTAATTAATTTTAAAAACGTTTTTTCAAGGAGCTTAGTGTCTTTTGGATCTATTTGAATAAAATACCCACCATGTTTATCTACCCAATCTGTTACATCTTGCACATCAATTTTACTAACAGCATCCTTATCAAGATTCCCGACTACCATAAATGGAATTGCATGTGATTTTAAAGAAATTTCTTTATAACATTCAATTACTTGAAACCACGTATTAGATTTACTTAAATCAAATACGAATAAAACTCCTGCTCCACCTTTATAAAAAAGCTTCCGTATTTCTTCAAAACGTGCTTTACTTGAAATGTCCCAGAGAGAGATAATAGCATTGATTTTTTTACCCTCAAGATTTACTAATACAGTTTTGGATAAGACATTCACTCCAACTACTGGTTTATAGTCAGTTTGAAAATATTTATCAGCTAAACGTCTAAAATTTGATTTCCCCACGTTTTCTGATCCGATAATTAGCACTTTTAAAATTACATTAGCCATTTTCTCTATTTACTCTTAGACCTTGAGAATAAAAAAGATTGTACTACTCTTCTATAGAACGAATATAAAGTGTGATTCTTTGGTCTAGAATTGAATGTAGAAGATTATTAAGCGACTTTATGTAGGTGCCTTTTCTTCCTAAAGCGAATTTTAGTTGGGATTCCTTTACAAAAATCTTGATGGATGCTATTTCTTTATTAAAATCTATATCATATTTCATGAAAAGAACGGATATATGTTGAAATAAATTCTGTATAAACTCATCCAATTGAAGAGGCTCATTATATGGAATAAAAATTAAATGTTTTGTAAATTTTCTGCACATTGCAACTTTACTAGAAGAAAATTTCGCTTTAATCATTCGATCTAATTCTGGTGATACAAAATAATATACATAACAATCATCATAATACACATAGCTGGGCATACAAGTGAAATATTTTTCAAAAATCTGCATTAGAAAAAAATGTGAGTTTCTATAAGAAGGTATAATTTGTATTTTTGTTTTCATTAAATTTTGTATGGAAAATTCATTCTCATCTTGCTTTGAATAGAAATGTGATGTAATATCCGCATTAATGACACTTTTTTGAATCAAATTCTACTAAATACCCCCCACTAATGAAATTTTACGTAATCTTATCACTATTCTGATATGGAAAGAATATAAACTCCGAAAATTATTCATTTGGGGTAATTATTATACAAAGGAATTTATGATAGTTTTAAAAACTCCCCTCAAATTTTGCGGTTATTAGATTTTCTCTAAGTTTCTGTTTAATGATTGAAACTAATATTGTTTTTTGAGGTGATAATGGAATTTTTGAGAGAATTATAACCTCCCAAACCTCATATAATGCCCCAATATATTCTATATTTGAGCGTCCCTTACAAATTATTTTTGCGTGGACTTTGGTTCCTACTTTAACTGGAGGTGTAATAGAGTTAGCAGGATGAATTCCAAAGTCTATTGGTCCAATTTTTAATTTCATATCATATTTTTTCTCAAGTTCAGTTAATTTTGTGTAGAAATAATTGAATGTGCGAGGTTCTACTTTCCAAAATTTCCTACCAGTTTTATAGAGAAGATAGTTTTGAATTCCCAGAAGTGGAGTAGGGCTGTTAAATCCTTTATTTAATATATCTTTGCCAAGTTTGATTATTTCATTAATATCTTCATCATTATATGAAAAAAACCAGATCGGAGCAATCAAAAGATCAATTTTACTTTTCAAGATCTCTTTAATTACATTAAGCAATTTGCTAACATTGTAACTCGGAATTCCACTAAGGTTTTGAGCCCTTTTCTCATCCAATGCGTTTAAAGAGATGTTAATTCTAGTCACACCGGCTTCTTCTAATTGCTTGATTATTTCTTTGGTAAGTAACGTTGCATTGGTTTGAATAGATATTATTTTGACTTTGGAAATCTTCCTAATACCACGTATTAAATCTAAATAATATGGATAAAGGAAAAATTCTCCATATGGTGCAATATGAATCTCAATATCATCGCAATCTTTTTGATCAGTCGCATATTGTAACCATTTCAACATGTAATTGGGATCCACCACAAAATTATTGTGATGACGTGCGGAAATTAATTGTGTAGAATTCTTAAAATCCCCAAAATGAGCATTAACAAAACAATATTTACAGCGTAAATTACAGATGGTGATGGGTTTTACTTCCAATAAATTCGTTCCTCTATCTAGAATTCCTATAAAATCTAACCCGAAAAGAGGAATTCCCGATTGTTCATCAATATTTATCATTGAGTCTTAAACCTCAATAAAGAAGCAATCCCTGAATAATGCTGTAACTGTTCACCTGCTGGATGTAATGTTGAAATAATATGAATATTTCCTCGCCCGTTTTCTACCAGATAGAACAATTCTTCTAGCTTTTTTCTATCATCTCTATTAATTCGAGACCTTAACACAATGTCAGTAATAAGTAAGTCTTGAATTGCACCTAAATTCGCAACAGCCACCGTTTCGTCAAATCCATACGTAAATAAACCATTATCTTTTCCTAATCTCTCAATGAATTCATTCATGAGATTAGTTTCTTCAGATAAACGATGATCTGCAATGAATTCGGTAATTACTCCACTTTTTATTATCTCATTTATTGCACTAACGGTCGCAGAACTAGCCGATGCAACTCTGAGCTCAATCTTAATTTTTTCTGTCGTTAAATATGTCTGTAGATACTGATTGAATTGTTCTTTAAGAAATCCAGGTCCACAAGTAATATTCATTGAAATGTCCGTCTTTCTAACATTTTCTACTATAACCTTAGATACAGCTTCAAAAAATTGTTCTTCTTCTTTGCTTTTATTTTTAGATTGATTTTTATATCGTTTACCTGGGATGTTATGTCTAATGGTTGAAATTATTGTTAAACTATAATTACTTATCAATCCAATTGTAGCTAAACCCGATTCAATTGCTGTTACAAGAACGATCTTGTTTGAGGATAAACCAGTAGATTTTTCAAGCCGTTTTATTTCATGTTTAAACCACTTATCCTTAATAATAATGACTTGTGTTCCTTTTTCGATATTAATTGTATGATATTGTCCAGTAGAAACAAAATCATCGGGACCTTCTTGAATTTGACCAAGAACGCGCAAACGATTGGAATATTCATGAAATTCGCATTTTTCGACCTTTATTTGTAGAACCATTGGGCGTCGTTCACCAGTATCACCTTCTCGAACAACAACGCGACGAAAAGTGCGAGCTTTTACTAAATCTCCGGATTTAATAATATTATATAAAGTCCACAAATCCTCGAGTTCTTCGATTTGCACTTTGAACTCACCTTTTTTTAAATCGCTATGAAGGATTTGCATATGAAATCAGCTCTAGTTGAATAAGTTTAATGTAAGGTTCTATTTGGACATAACTGGAAAAAATTAGAGATAAAACGATAAATTTTATATTTGGAAAAAGGGGAAAAAGAGAAAATTTTACTTATTTGCTGCTTCATAGGCAGCTTTTACTTTTTCAAGTTCCTCAGCACGCTTCTTCTTTTCAGCTTCAATTCGTGCTAATTCTTCTTCAGAGACTTTTGATAAATTAGCTGCGCCTTTCTTTAACTCTTCATCAGTAATTTTCGGTTTATCAGACATTATTGTTCACTTTTTTTAAGTTTATATTAGAAATTATCAAGATCATTAATTCAGAAAAACCTTAATATTGTGTTGTCTCAAAAGAATTCTGAAAAAATTTCCAATTGTTTCACCATTAAGATAGCATTGTGACCGGTACTGTAATAAGATTTTATTGTTCCGATTTCCCTGAAATGGTGATTTTTATAAAAGTTCAAGGCATTATAATTAGAAGAATCGACTTCCAAATATATCTGTTCAAATTGTTTTTCAATCAACCTGGATTCAAAATGGTTTAAAAGAGTAGTACCATAACCTTGACGCCAATGTTTTTTTCGAACTGCAAAGTCTACAAGATGCGCTACTTTTTGCTGATTATTGAGCATTTCTTTAATGAAAATAATCTCATGGGGATTAAGGACGTCAAGATCAAAATATGATAAGATTCCAAATCCGATAATTTCATTCTCAACACTCACAATTTTATCGAAAAATATATGGTTATGCAAATAATGTAGTAATAGAAACACTCCAAAAGCATCTTCATTGAATAATTCCTTTTCGATTCGTGCCAGATAGAGAAGATCTTCATTTTGGACTGATTTTATACTCATTGTAACAATATTGTATCTATTGGATTGAATAAGATTATTATGGATTAACATCAATCTTGGTTTATGGATTTAATCAAAGGATATAATGGTAAAATTCTGAAAGTAGATCTTACTTCAAAAACGGTGTCCACAATTCCACTCGAAATGGAGTTAGTTGAGAAGTTCCTTGGTGGTGCTGGATATGCAACTGCTGTATTATTCAAAATGATTGATAAAGATACTGACCCTCTTGGTCCAGAAAATATTCTTTTCTTTATGAGTGGTCCTTTACTGGGAACACTTGCAACATGCACAGGAAGATTAGTTGCATGTGCGAAATCACCATATACAGGAATATTGGGAGAATCTAATTGTGGAAATTTAATTGCCCCACACATTAAAATGGCTGGTTTTGATGGTGTCATGATTACGGGGGCTTCAGAGAATCCAGTATATTTAGAAATCACAAATGATAAGGCAGAGATTAAAGATGCTTCCCATCTATGGGGAAAAGGGATTTTAGAGACTAGTGAAATCTTAGGAGAAAAGTTAGGCAAACGAACTAAGATTATGTGTATTGGACCTGGTGGGGAGAATCTCGTAAAATATGCGATAATTGGTGGAGATACACGAGCTTTTGGTCGAACAGGGATGGGTGCAGTGATGGGATCTAAAAAACTCAAAGCAATCATTGCACTTGGTACAAAGAAGGTAGAGTTAGCTAAACCAGAGGAATTCAAAGCTCATGTTAAAGAAGTAAATAAAACGATGATGGACATATATACATCTGAAGTCTTTCAAAAACTTGGTACTGCAGCAAATATGAATTTATATTCTGTTACAGGAGAACTACCAATAAAGTACTGGAGAGGGACAGAATTCCCTGAAGAGGATAATATTTCGGGAGCAACATTAAGCGAAAATTACTTAAAACGTCGTAGACACTGTTTTTCGTGCCCAATTGGATGTGGTAGAGTTATATCGTTAGGTGAGAATGAAGTGGGTCTTCCTGAGGGAGATATCTCAGGTCCTGAGTATGAAACAATTGCGAGTTTTGGTTCCTTAATGGATAATCCCAATTTACAGAAAATAGCTAAAGCAAATTATATCTGCAATGATTTAGGTATTGATACAGTTTCAACTGGTGGAACGATAGCCTTCTTAATGGATCTCGTTAATCAAGGGAAAATTAGCTCATCTGACCTAGATGGCATTGATTTAAAGTTCAGGAACATAGAAGCGGTTTTCCCATTAATCAGTAAAATAGCATATAAGGAGGGAATTGGTAAACTTCTTTCCGAAGGATCAAATGCCGTTGGAGAACATTTCGGAATAGATAAGAACCAGATTGCCACCATAAATAAATCTGAAGTAATATTGCATGATATGCGTGCAACCCATGGTATGGCTATTGCATATGGGTTGTCACCTCATTATGGAGGATCTCATAACACGTGTGATATGTATATGGTGTCATTAGGGGGTTCAAATGAGGAAGTAGGCATGGAAATGGTTTTACCTCATGAGAATACTCCTGAAATGGCAATCAGTGCAGCCAATACTATGGCGTATCGCGCATTTTATTCGTCATATGGAATGTGTGTGTTTGCAAATCCTCCCACGGAATTAATAACCAAAACAATTGAGTTAGGTACGGGAATGTCCTTTGATATAGAACGAGTTAAAACACTGGGAAAACGGATATTAACTCTCAAACGGCTATTTAATTTAAAGATGGGATTCACTCGTAAAATGGAACATATTCCGAAAATTTTACTCACTCCATTGGGCGGAGGGCAAGAAGGTGCTGTACCTGATACCAATATCTTGTTTACGGAATTCTATAAATATCTCGACTGGGATCTCGAAACCGGTAAGCCTTCTGATGAAATAATAAAAGAATTAGGATTGGAAGAATATTCCAATTTTTAGTTTTATTTATACACCAAAAGGCTTGCAACGAACAATGCTTCAAAGGGATGCAATAGCATCTTTTTTATTTTCCATTTTCTACTCGTAAACATCTTTACAATGCTAGTCTCGTTTCCAACAAACCATAC
>JAEOUK010000366.1 GCA_016839385.1 Promethearchaeota archaeon | reverse complement strand
GGATATAAACACTTAGGAATCCTTCAATACCTTGCAGCAGATACCAAAGTTCCCTCATCTCAAGTAGATCTAGCAGTAATTTACCATTTTATTGATAACAAATATGTGAAATTGCATTCACAAGAAGAAATAAAAGAAATAATTAAAAAAGCATTCCCAGCGGAGCAAGAAGTTATATTTGCAATTTGGGAAGAAAGTGGAGGACATACTTTTAATATATTCACAAGTAACGATGGAAATCTCACCAGTGAATTTCCAATTATTGGAGATAAGTACCCAGTTCCTGCGATTCTTGTATTATGTGCTCTTTTAGAGATGAATTATGATTTTAATGAATATATAGCAAAAATAGGGCGCGGAAGAACAACCATCTCTGCAACAGATTCACAAAAATTACAGTATATAGATAACTTAAAAGAGTTGATTGGAACAACAATAACAATTGATGGTTTTACCTACAAAGTGAATTCATTTTCGGATATGTTAGAAAATGTAGATGTCATTTATTTACAGTCAGAACAAAGTGTATTATTTGTTCGTCCATCCGGCACCGGTCCAAATATTAGAGTTTACGTTTTTGCTCCGGAAAGCACATATGAAAAAGAACTATCTTCTGTTGTTGCATATGTGAAAAATTCAAACTAAATAGAATCAATAACATTTTTTATTGTATTCTCCCAAATTGGACTTGAAAGCTATGTCTGAAAAAAACAAGGAAAACCGCATAAAATTATTTTTTGCTAAATTCAAGAAAAGAAATCCTTCAGACATAGAAAATGAGAAAGACCGAAATAAAATAGTTAGAAATCTTAATGGCACTACTTTGATGGTCTATTTTGCTCTATTAAACAGAAAGGAAATCGGAGTTAGAGAACTGCAAAGGCAATTGGGTTTGTCTTCCCCCTCCGTTGCAAAATACCATCTAGAAAAGATAGTTAAGATAGGATTAGCTGAGAACCGTAACGGAATTTACTTTTTGGTTAAAAAAGCGAAAATACCAAGCCTTACATCTTGGATTTTAATTGGGCGCAATTTAATTCCTAGAATTTTATTTGCTGCTGTGTTCTTCACTCTTTTATTCATCATATATCTGGCGTTTTTCTATACAATTTGGATAAAAGATTCGTTTTTTGTAATCATTTTTGGTAGTTTAATTATACTTTACCTTTGGTTCGAGGTTATGATGCGCTTTATTAATAAACCGATATAAAAAAAAAGATAGATTAATGAGTGCTACTTGGTTTTGGCATAAACCGGTATAGCCACATTGCGAATTCTCTTGGATTTCGGGATTGGATAATGACTTTACCCGGACCTGTCAACCTACACATAAATCCCTCGCCGCTTAATAATGTAGTTTTTAGATTCCCTGCAGCACGAAATTCCATATTAACGCTAGATGTCATTGCTACCAGATGTCCGTTATCTACGTTTAAGACTTGTCCAGGTTGGAGTGTCCATTCTAGGAATGCACCGTTTGCACCGACAAATAAGTCGCCTGGTCCATTTTCAGCACTCACATTTAATATAAACAAACTCTCTTGAGACATAATTCCTCTTCCCAAACCTTGAAAACGAGTATCTTGGGTTAAATTCATGGACGAGGCAATATAACCACCTGAAAAAACAATCCATGAGTCTCCTTGCTGTAAGGCAATATGTTGGATATCCCCTGCAAAACTAGGACATAAGGCGAGCCATCCATCGTTGTGGGCATAATACACGTTTGCAAAGAATTTTTCACCTGCAAGTGTTCTTTTCAGCGATTTAAAGAAACCATCTTCCGCTCTTTGAGTCCGTAATTCTAATGTAGGTTCGAAGAACATCATGCTCTGAGGTTCAGATTTAATTTCCTGACCCTGTTTTAGTAAAACTTTTAAATATGAGAATGTAGGCCTATCTACAATGTCAAATTGATAATGAATTCCTTGTTCCATAATTTTCACCATAGTTCATTATTTTAGAAGAAACTTTCTTCTTGGAAAATGGTCTCTTTTCTGTAATTAAAAATCTACCTACGCGGTTTTTGTGGTTATTTACGATTCTTTACAATACATCTATACACATTAAAATGAGAAACTTTCTACAATATAGAACACTCTTTATGGATTATGAAAAATGTGTTCGAAAGCATAGCATAATGTTGTCACATTGTGATACAATCATATTGAATTCTCTGTGTGAAATTATATGAATAGTGGAAAAAAGCGGTATTATTTTAGTCTATTGGTCTTGTTTCTTGTGTTACCTATGTCAAATTTGTGGTTGAACGTCAATTTTACTTCTGCAACTGAAACTTCAGGGCAAAACTCATTACAAACATCAAATATCTCTCATTCATCACCTTATTTTTTTAAGGTGAATGCTTCTTCACCTTTATTAGATGATCAAGAAGACTACGATATGGAACAAGAATTTGAATTACCGAAAACATCACAATACGCAAATCCTTATGAAGATTATGCATTATCATTGTATTTAGACAAATATGCAATAAATCCAGGAGAATCAATAAATGCTGATATCCAATTAACTGCGGACTTCGCCCCATCTCCTGATAAATCCATTACCGTGGTTATTTACAAAGGATTTTATCGCAATTATCGTAGTTACTATACTAATTTTTATGATGCTGAGATAGTGTTTTCACATTCTTATACGACGGATGAATACGGAAAGGTATCATTTACTTTCTCAGATACCTCAGATCCCGGTTCTTATACAATTTATGCCCGTTATGGCGATGATTATGGATACGTATATAAAGAATTTAGTGTATCCGAAACAGGGATATTTTTTAAAGGTTCAAAATATTATTCTGAAAACCAAAATTATCATGGTGCAATTCATATCGTCAATATTACTGATTTTTCTCCAGTATCTAATCAAAATTACTCATATACTATTTCAGTTTATAACAGAGATATTGAAGAATGGGTTGCATTAGATAATAAGGAGGAAACGACAGATTCCTATGGATATGATGTATTTCATACTAAACCGATAATCATACCAGAAGATGTGGATTATTATTGGGGAGCTTTGCGCTTAACTATAGAAACATCCGGAATTGAGTACAGTTCTTTTCTCTACAAAGACTGGAAACATTATTATTACACATTATGGGGGGGAGAGCAAGAATCTAATTACGACAAATTCCAATTCATCGTTTCCAGTGATAAAACGATATACAGTCCAGGAGAAACTATTAAATTACGAACTTTGGTTGTTCAATATACATATTTAAATGAAACCAGAATTCCGTATAGCAATCGGGAAGTTCAATTGACTATCTATAATCCTAGTGAGCTTGCAATTTTCTGGACTACAATTCAAACTAATGCGGAAGGTGTTGCAATCGTTGAATTTCCGATAGATTATGATAGTGAAACTGGTATCTATGGATTTGAATTCGCTGTAGAAGAAATCACCAATGTTCACACCGTAAGGGTGGATTATTATGAGAAACCAGTATTTGAGGTAAAGATTGATACGAATGGGCAGGAATTTTTCCCAAAATATACAGGATTAAGACGATTGTATAAATCTGAATTATTCAAAGGAAGTGTTCTAGTAGAATATTACTTCGGTCAACCAGTTATTGATGCAGATGTAGAACTTTCAATCCTTGATTATAATGATGACCTTATATATGAAATTTCTGGAAAAACCAATGGGCAAGGACAGTTCAAATTTTCTGTAGATCTCAAATGGATGAAAGGTATAAACTATGCTTTTAAAGCGAAAGCCATAGTTACAGATATTTATGGCAGATCAGTTGAAGTTTTGAAAAAATATACTCGAATGGAGGACATTTTAGCATTTGGGTATGTTACTGACTGGTCACCTCTCCCCGATGAGCCGACAGAGTATTTTTTCAATGCATATCAAATTTTCTCATCTGATGAATGGTGGGGATATGAATATAATCCTCTCGCAAATGTCTCCACTGAAATTGAGATATTCGGAGTAAAAGAATATCCTATATACATTACAACTATTCGATCACGAACCCGTTTAGCTACATTTAACGCAATTACAAATGAATATGGTGCAGGAAGAATTGAATTCTCCCTCCCAATAAATCAAGTCACAGCATATAATCTTTTTGAAATACGATTGAACATTGAATTAGAGGATGGTCGTTCTACATCTTGGTCAACTTATTATCGCTATCGAAAGTATCGATTGGACATCACGATTCAGAATCCAACAATTAATCCCGGAGACACATTACAGTTTACAGCTACGTTTATGGATGTTTTAGCTCAAGT
>JAEOUK010000733.1 GCA_016839385.1 Promethearchaeota archaeon | reverse complement strand
GCAAAAATCATTATCAAATATAAAGATGGCAAACGAGTTCTTATTACGACCGATGATACTTGGTCTGCTCGTGAATCGAATATCGTTTCTAGTAGCATTTATGATGGAGAAGTCATTGATTGTACAAAAGACACGTCTAAGTCTTCACCTGTAAAATTCTCCAACAAAGAATATAATGTAATTCCTCGCGTGAGTTTGCCTGTTGTTATCAAACAAGTTTTGAAACCTACACTTTATATAAGCCCTGAAGGTGAAAAAATTCTTGATTTTCATCAAAACTTTGCCGGATTTGTCACATTCCGAAGTAAAAATAAAAGAGGAGAAAAAATCCGTTTAGTAGCAGGTGAAGTGTTGCAAAATGATTGTTTCTACCGAGATAACTTGCGTTCAGCTAAGGCAGAGTTCATTTATGTCTCCAATGGTCAGGAAAAAGATATCCGACCTCATTTTACATTTTACGGATTCCGATACATGCTTGTGGAAGGTATTGATGAAGTGAATGCGGATGATTTTTTTGGGAATGTCATTTACTCAGATCTAGAAGAGACAGTTAGAATTTCAACGGATAACGAAAAAATCAATAGATTATTGCAGAATTGCATGTGGGGGCAAAGATCCAATTTCATTGATGTGCCAACAGACTGTCCTCAGCGAGACGAGCGTCTTGGCTGGACAGGAGACGCTGAAGTTTTCTCTAGGGCAGCTTGTTACCAGATGAATTGTATAGTTTTTTTTGAAAAATACTTGAAAGATCTTCAAATTGATCAAGAAATATATGGGCATATCATGACCTATTCACCAGCAATGAAAGAAGGGATGGCTGCGTTTAGTGTATGGGGTGATGCCGCAACGATAATCCCTTGGAATCTCTATTCTATGTATGGGGACAAAATACTTTTACAAAAGTATTTTCCAATGATGGAAAAATACGTCGAGTATATTCGTATTCAGGATGATAAAAACAACGGAGATAGGCTTTATAATTTTGGTTTCCATCTTGGTGACTGGTTATCTCAGGATGGCTCGAGTCCAAACGCTTTGAAAGGAGCTACTGATGAGTTTTTCATCGCATCTATGTATTATTATAATAGCGCGAAGATAGTCGCTGACGCCGCGAAAGTGCTCGGATTTCATGAGAAGGAAATAATTTTCTCCAAATTAAGTAAAGAAATCAAAAAAGCCATTCTAAGGGAATATTTTACCCCAACCGGAAGACTTTCGGTGGATACTCAAACTGCCTATGCCTTATGCCTTGCTTTTGAGGTCTATAAAAACAAAACCAGACTTGTTCAAGATTTGCGGATTCGACTTAAGCGTGATTCATTTAAGATCAAAGGGGGTTTCGTAGGAGCAACCCAGCTCATACAAGCCCTATTCTCTTGTGGATTGAAGGATGAGGCGTTCCGTATGCTATATTCGGAGAAATTTCCAAGCTGGCTATACTGTGTCAATCTAGGTGCAACAACTATTTGGGAGAGGTGGAATTCCTTGAATCCGGATGGAAGTATAAGCAGCACTGGAATGAATTCTCTAAATCATTATGCATACGGAGCAGTAGCCGAAGCATTTTATGCTTATATTGCAGGATTGAGACCACTTACTCCCGGTTTTAAGAAAGCAATTATCGAACCGAACTTCAATTTTCGGATGAAAAAGATGGATTTCCAGTTCGATTCACCTTCCGGACAGTTTATGATAAACTATCAGGTTCATAACAATGAGAGTATCAAGATGAAAGTCAAGGTACCTTTCGGTGTTAAAGCAATACTCAAGATTGATGGTATGGAGAACAAAAAGCTAAATGGTGGCATTCATGATATCGATATTAAAATTCCAGATGAATTTATTCATCCATTTTCGATAAATTCTCCAATTTGTGACCTTTTTAACAATCAAGATACAGCGAAGGTATTGCGTGATTTAGCACCAAAATTATATTACTATCTAATGAGCGAAGACATCGAAATTATTGGAGAATCATTGAAATTTGTCGCTGGTGTGATTGAGGCATTTGATATCACGCCCGAGAAATTACACCTTATCGAAAAAAAATTGAGGTTGATAAAATGAAATCATTATTTTTTAGAAAAAATCAGAGCCTTGGTTCAAAGGAAAGAGGATCGATATGCAAGTTTACTTGAATAATTTAGTTAAAAAAAATATGAGAGGAAGAAGATGACAGATAATGTTGAGATTTTTGGAAAATGTGAATCCCGATTTGAAGCTGTAAAGAATGCTTTTCGAAAAAATTTCGAAGATGGAATGGAAATAGGTGCCAGTTTTGCTGTAATGATTAACGGGGACTATGTAATTGATCTTTGGGGGGGATATAGAAATATGGAAAAATCCTTACCTTGGGAAAAAGATACTATCTCTTGTGTGTTTAGCACAACAAAAGTTCCAACCGCCCTTTGCACCATGATGTGCGTGGATCAAGGTCTCCTAGATTTAGACGAGAGAGTTGCTAAATATTGGCCAGAATTTGCCCAAAATGGAAAAGAGAATATTTTGGTAAGACATGTATTAAGTCACTCTTCAGGCTTAGCTGGAATTGATGAACCAATATCTTGGAATACTTTTTATAATTGGGATAAAATGATTAAACTTTTAGAGTGTCAAAAACCTTGGTGGGAACCTGGAACTAAAACTGGATATCATGCCATAACGCAAGGACATATATTAGGGGAATTAGTTAGGCGTGTTACAGGAAAATCTCTCGGTACTTTTCTTAGGGAGGAAATTACTGAACCTCTCAATATAGATTTTCATATTGGTTTACCAGAGGAGCAAATTTCACGAGTTTGTGAGATGATTCCCGCACCAGTATCATCAGTTTCAACTGAAATATATCATATTCTTTTTAGTGCAATAACAGAATTGGCTAATAAATCCGAGGTAATTAAAAAAGAAATTGAAAATTTGGAGTTATTTATCGAAATTGATTTTGGAGATCAAAACACTGTTGGAATAATCATTAGAGATAATAATATTACACTTAATAAAAATGAAAATGAGAAATCTCCCGATTGTAGATTTATCGTTGCTAAAGAAAAAGCTGGATTAATTCTCTCATTATTCTCTAATTCGAATGAGCAAACTGAATCTAACTATAAAGACTTAAAT
>JAEOUK010000069.1 GCA_016839385.1 Promethearchaeota archaeon | reverse complement strand
ATTGCGATAAACGAAACATTCCCGAATTCGGACATGAACTAGTTATCTTGGTTTTGGATAGATATGAGGAGAAATATGTGAATTTATATCAATTACGACAACTTTTAATGGAGCAGATTGCGGAATTCGAATCACGAGGAAGAGAAAATCGAGAGGAAAACTTCACTAAATTTGCGAAGAAGTTCTATCAAAAACGTTCCTCTAATAAAATTCTGATATTAGGACCTCCTAATTCAGGAAAGACTTCTATCAAAAAGGTTTTTTTTGAAGGCGCTGATTCCGAAGTCATTTTACACACGAGTATAGAACCAACTAGAGGGTTTTCTCATTATGTTTATAAATGGTTGGATATGGAATTAGGTGTAGCAGATAGTTCTGGACAAGAATTAAATTATTACCTAGTCCCAGGACAGAGTTTTGAAAAAGATATTGCATTTGAAGCTTCAGATATTGTAATCTACAATTTTGATTATCCCTTTTGGGAGGATTATTCGGAAATTGTTATTGATAATTTAGAAAAAGTTCTGGAAATTGCGCTAAGCTACAATATGAGTTGTAAAGTATTTGCATTCTGCCATAAATCCGATTTAATCCCTGCTCCACAAAAAGCAGCGATAATTAAAGAAATAGGAGGAAAAATTAAAGGAAATTTCAATATTCCAGTATTTTTCACTTCGATTCATCCTGAACAAATTTCCACTCTCTATAAAGCAATGCAAGAGATTCTTGGGGTAGTTTCCCCCTTATCAACTCAGATCGAGGGTATATTATCAAATGTCATCGGTACTTCTCCAAAAACAATTGCATTAGTATTAGATCGAGAGCAATCAATTATCAACCAATATTGTTCTACAAATTATAACTTCATGATTGGAATGATCATGAAGGAATACTATTACAAAGCAAATGAGTATCTCAATAAAATCCATAATAATCGAATTGAGACTGCAACTATAATCGGTACAGAAGTTTTGAATATTTACATTAAAAGCTTGTCGTTTATACATAAAGATGTAGATTCCATTGTATTAGTGTCAGAATCCTTGTCAAAAGTTGACTTAATACGGTGTGCGACAGAAATTGGTCAAGAATTAAAATTGTTGAAGAATCAACAAGAAATTTTACTATATGAATCCTCATAGGGGGACGATAAAAAATGATAAATCCTGTTCAAGAAAAATTACCCAAAGAAAGTCAAATTAGTCCATCTATTTCTTTAAAGGTGGAAAATGTGGTTGCTTCCATCCGGTTGGCATCCTATATAGAATTAGAGACATTAACAAGTCAACTTTCGGATGTCGAAGAAAAAAGTAATTTCCCAGGGCTTGTGATCAAGATAAAAAAACCGAAAGCGACAATATTACTGTTTCGATCAGGGAAAGTTGTTATCACAGGTACTAAAAGTGTGAAATCCTTATCTTCTATAATCACTAAAGTTCGCAATCGATTAATGGATTTAGGAATTGAACTAGATGCAGAGCCAAAAATCAAAGTTGAGAACATTGTATCTAGTGGGAGCTTTGGAAAACAAATCAACTTGGATCTAATTTCCCTTACCCTTGATCGCACCATTTATGAACCTGAAGTATTTCCAGGACTAATCTATAAAGTAGAAGAACCTAAAGTCTGTTTTCTAATTTTCAGCAGTGGAAATATAATATGCACTGGTGCGAAGAATAATAAAGATATAATCACAGCTGTTAAGGATCTTGCTGTGACTCTAAAAGAATCTGGAATTTTTGATGAAGAAGAATCCTTAGATTTTGTTTAAAGGAAATCATTCTTCTGCGGCTTCTTTTTCTGCTTTAGCTTTCTGTTTCATTTCATAGGCTATAATTTTGAATAATTTTGAAAAACTCAACATTGCTTTTATTCCACGTAGTTTTCTTGTTAATACTAGTTTCAACAAGCCACCTGTAGACATTTTTCCAGTTGCAATAGCAAAAAATTGTTCTGTATCCACTAGAAGCATACCATTCCACTTGGTAGATTTGATGAGATTTTTAATTTCTGCTGAATCTTTACGATTGAATTTAATTCCATCAACATCTACCACTGCATTTTTTATTGCGACAAGTGCAGCATAGCGTTCATCAGTATTTATCAATAAAATGTCTAAATCTAAATCACTATATTTCTGCTTGAAATAATCAGATTCGTTAAGAATCCCAAGCTGAGCCATGATGGTTCGAGCAAATCCTTTTAACTTCTTTTTCGGAAATTCAGTCATGCTAGTTAATGCTTAGAAAAATATAATAAATGTTTTGATTTATCGAGAATTGAGGAATTTATAGAGATTACGGGGATTATTTGTCATTATTCCATCTACTCCACACTTGATTAGTCGAGTCCAAGATATTGGATTATTTGCAGTCCATGTATTTACAAAGAGATTGCTTGAGTGTGCAATTGATACTAATTCAGTAGTAACTAAGAGAAATTGCGGGTGTATTCCATCCAATCCTAATTCTAATGTTCTTTTGATTATTTTTTTATGTCCTATTCCAATTGACGCAGTCAAAACTCCCGTTTTAATTTCTTCAAAAAATCGGGGATTTCTAAATAAAAATGAAGAGATCACACATTGATTACGGATGTTATATTTATCAACCAGAGCATATACTTCAGATTCAAGACCAGATTGTTTCATTTCGATATTGAAATAGACCTTTCCTTTGAAAGATGCTAAAGTTTCATCCAAAGTTGGTATTTGCAAGCCTTCTCTTAATGGCACTTCTCGAACTTGTTCTAAAGTGGAGTTATGTATATCTATATTCTTCTTAGAAACTCTTCCAGTGAAACGATCGTGGATGACCACGATTTGATTATCCACGGTTTTATGTACGTCTAGCTCGATCATTTCTGCTTCAGCATCTATCGCTAATTCAAACGCTCTTAGAGTGTTTTCACAAGCTTCCTTTGAAGCACCTCTATGTGCAATTATAAGGACGTCAAATTTTTTTTGGAATCTCTTTTTAAAAATATCCAAACTCATAGATTATCATCATGTAAGCATGTTAATAAAGAATGAGGTAACTTGCAGTTATTTTTTCTTAATGTACACGTGATTATTAAGAGAAAAATGGCTTCAGACTGTGTGTTAAAATTTTTATACTATTTTTATGATTGAATGTTGTCTGCATTTTTTATATTAGGAATGCACCGATTTACCTCGATCGGAGGAAATTGCACAATTCACGGGGATAATCTGTTATTATACCATCGACACCGCAAGTTATCAAGCGCTCCCAATCTTCATGTGTGTCTACTGTCCATGCGACCACAAATAGATTATTCTCATGAGCTTCATTAACCAATCCTGCAGTAATGAGAGTGTGTTCAAGATGAATCCCATCCAATCCCATCTCAAGAGTAGTTTTTACTACATTTTCAGATACATCATTAAGTAAAGCAATAGGAATTGGATTTTGTGATCTCTTATATTTCGGTAATTGATTATGATTAAATGAGGAGATCAAGCATTGATTATACACATCATATTGATCGATAAGTTCAATTACTTCGGTAGCCATTCTGCTCGGGATTATTTCAATTTGAAAATATAGTTTTCCTTTAAACTGAGTAAAAATTTCTTCCAAAGTAGGGATTTTTGAACCATCCTTCAATGTAACTTCTTGTACTTGTTTTAAAGTTGATTTTTTCACGCGAATATTCTGATCTGAAATCCTTATAGTAGTGGGATCGTGAAGCACAACTACATGGTTATCTACAGTTTTGAATACGTCAAATTCAATCATGTCCGCTCCTGCATCTACAGCTAATTCAAATGATCGTAATGTATTTTCAAAAGCCTCTCTACAAGCTCCTCGATGTCCAATTACCATCAAATCTTTTTTCTTTTGAAAATACTTATGATAAAGCTCCAAACCCATATTTTTTCATCGTACAATATTGTTTATAAAGAATTGCCTTAATCTGGCTTCAATTTATAATCGTATGCATCTATAAACAGCCATTAAAGTCACATCTATTCGTACACATGATCT
This sequence comes from Promethearchaeota archaeon, assembly GCA_016839385.1. The sequence goes on along the minus strand of JAEOUK010000069.1, from coordinate 1,398 downwards.
TGCTTAGCGGACTTTATAAATATCGAATCTAAAGATGCATCAAAATATTTTGACTCATCGAGATTCGAGGAATTTAAAAAGCTCACGAGGATAATTTGTCATTATTCCGTCTACTCCACACTTAATCAAATAATCCCATTCTTCTGGTTTATCCGAAGTCCATGTATTGACAAACAAATTCTTAGAATGGGCATTTTTTACTATTATTGGTGTGACTAATTTATATTCAGGATGAAATCCACCAAAACCAAGAATTTTCGTGCTGTTAAGCATCCAATTCACCGGAGGGTTATGAAATCGTTTATGGAATTTTGTTGGTTCCAATGAAGCAAGTAGTAATTTCTTTTTAGACTTTTTATAGTAAAGGAGAGTGGAGTGCATAAATGAGGATATTATGCATTCATTGTGCAAACTGTATTTCTCAATGAGATCCATCACATAAGGACCGATTCCCCTTTGTTTAACCTCAATTTGAAAAAATAATTTACCTTTAAACTTAACAAATAATTCCTCCAATGTTGGTATTTGGAGACCATTCTCTAATCGAATTTGTTGAATTTCTTCCAATGTTGAGGTTTGTACATCTATATCCACATCTGAAGTCCTAGCCGTGGATTTATCATGAATTACTACTAGATGATTATCCAAAGTTTTATGAACATCGAATTCCACCATCTCCGCACCAGCATCCAAGGCTAATTCAAAAGATGCTAAAGTGTTTTCAGGTGCTTCCTTACATGCTCCTCGATGTCCGATTACCATCACATCGAATTTTTTCGGAAAATTCTTTTGAAATACATCCCAAGTCATAGTTCAACATCAGATTGCTATGTTAATAAAGAATAAGATCAGTAAAATTTACGAATCAATCAAGAGTTAATATTTTATTATAGGTAAACGACAACAATTTATTCGGATATTAGGGGATTTGCTCCTTTTATGACTAAAGATTGAACAATACATTTAAATTCATTAACTGACTTGATTGTGTAAAAAAAACGAAAAAAATTATCGAGGGAAACGGTATTGGAATTTTGTCCCCAGTGTGAAAGCATCCTCCTACCTAAACGCGGAACAAACGAGCTCTATTGCCGGGTTTGCAATAAAACATTCAAACCAGCAGGTAATGCAGATTATAAGATGAAAAGTAAAATCGAAAAAGATCGTGTACGTTCAAAAACTGCCGTAGTGGAAACCAGATCGCGTTCTCAAGCGATATCTGAAGAAGAAAGAAGAGCTTTTGAAGACTATTTTACAGGTGGAGAACAGTAAAGATATAAGATTATATTTTACTTATCCATATCTGGCACCGTTTTTCGGTCCTTTCTTTTAATTAATATATAAAATAGTATAAATACTAATAATACTATAAATGCAACCGGAATAACCCACCACTCT
>JAEOUK010000365.1 GCA_016839385.1 Promethearchaeota archaeon | reverse complement strand
GTTTTTTGGTTTTCCACTGGAGAAATTATCTATGCATATTACAGTGGCTCCTTGATTAATTAAAACATCAGAAACCCATGAACCTAAAAATCCTGCTCCTCCAGTAAGGAGAACGATTTTATCTTTATATGCTATTCCCCGTTTTTGAAGGCGATTAGTAATCTCTTTAATATCTTCTTCAATTATGTAATGAATTTTTTTCACCATGTTCATGGTTGTTATTGACGGTTTTCCCGCAATGAGTGCATAATATTAAATTTTTACTAAATCTTTGTCCACAATGAGGACATATCTGCAAGGAACGCTTCACAAGAATTTGTGCAATTTCTTCGAATGCCTCTTGAATTCCAGTACCATCTTTTGCTGAGGTTTCGATATAAAAATCAATGTTTTTCTTTTTCTTGAAGCGTAGAGCTTGTTTAGTAGAGACTTTTCTTTGATCTTCAAGATCAATTTTAGAAGCGATTAAGCAAGTAATAATATCAGGTTCTGCTCCTTTGATTAGGGAATACCAGTTTTCTAGATCTTCAAAACTACTTGGATTAGTAATGTCATACAAAACTAATGTTGCACTTGCTCCAGAGCAATATGCAGGGAATAACTGGCGAAATTTATTCTCTCCTGCGAAATCCCAAATACTAAATTGAACAGATACAGGTCCAGATGAGATTGAGGAATCCTCAACTATAACAGTTTTCACCTCGAATTCTACACCAATAGTAGATAATGTGTCTGAATCAAATCGGTCATCGACCGCTCTACGAATCAAAGAGGTTTTACCTACTCCTTTGGATCCTCCAATAACAACTTTCAGTTTAATCATATTGAAAACCTTTTATTTTCCCATTTAATAAAACCGTTAATTTTTGGAGCGAATTTTCATTTTGGGTTTATTTTTTGGGCAATTAGATCCTTTTTAGTATAATACCATTATTGTTTTGTCTGTATTTTATTTAAATAATTTCCATTTCCATAATGACAGCGAGTGAGTTAGAATACAAGACAAAAATCATTAAGGAACTCCTATCCTAAAATCTAGTGGTTCATCGACTTACATCAGACCAAATAATTTTAAGAAGTGTAAAGACTTGGAGAGTTCTATTCGCATCCCTGGAACAAGCTGGAACATGAAGATTTATCAACTAGATGATTCCTACAACGGGTCTACAATAATAGTTGAATTTATTAAAGGTATTCATGTTATGCACCAGTTTATACTTGAAAAAGAGGGATCTTTAGAAGAGATTATGAACCAATTTTTGGAGAGAGAAGATCTAATAATTCCAAATAACCGGTTACAGAACTTTTTGAACCTACACACGTCCCAGATTTATAATTTTAAGACTACAAAACCAAAACGCAAGAAAACCACCATTAAATCCATGATGAACTTATCTGAGATGAAAGATAAGAAAATTATTATGATGGGATTATCTGGTGTAGGCAAAACTGCTATGTATCAAGTAGTTTTTGAACGTAAAAAATGGTGGGATGTCAAGAACTTATCTCCTACAGAAGGAATCAAGCAATATGAGCAAATGGTGAATTCTCTTAAAGATTTCAAGCTTTATATCATGGATTATGCAGGTACCCATCATGATTTCAAACGTTACCAAAACAATCCAGAAGATATATTTCCAGATTCCTCTGCACTTGTTTTTGTTATAGATGTTTCAAATCCCGAATCTTTGCATGATTCAGTGAACAAATTTGCTTGGGCAGTTAGCCAGATGGCGACTTATTCTCCTGAAGGAAAAATCTTTTGTCTTCTTAATAAAACAGATCTTGCAACCCGTGTAGACGATTTTCAAGGAATGTCTGATTTCATTGAAAATAGCATTAGTGGATCCAATATTTCGTTATATGTTTTACCAACAAGCATCCGAAACAACTCCATATTTCACGCTTGGGAGCAAATCTTCAAAAGTTTAATACCAAAGAGTAAAAGTCTTAATATACTTGCTCAAACTGTCAAAGAAAAGGTTGGATTATATAATTTAGTCGTTTTGGAGAAAAGAACAGGTTTTGCGATTTGTGGATCTTCTAGTTTATCTGACAGTGAAGTATTGGTCGGAACATTCAACAAAGTCTGGCAACAGCTTGGTGGTCTTGCGGATGATTTAGATCTTGCTGGACTTAAAAAAATTACATGTTTATTGGGTAACGGGTACCTATTCTTAGAGGAATTTGCTCAAAACTTGATTATTGTATTAATCAGCCCAAAAATCGAATTTATCGAAGAACACAAAACCGATTTAGATCAATTTAAAGCTGAAATTATTAATGCTGTTTTGTGATTCATCAATCTTTTTTAGAATCAACCATTAAAATATCCATGAAGACGACTTCTTGGATACTGGTGTTGGATTTTGGAGGTCAATACACTCATTTAATAAGTCGAAGAGTTAGAGATTTGGGAGTGTATTCGGAAATTCAACCTTTCAACGTATCATTGACTAAGATTAAGGGAATGTCGGGTCTTAAGGGAGTTATTCTATCAGGAGGACCATCTAGTGTGTATGATCCTCAAGCACCTCAAATGGACAAGGAATTGCTCAATTATTATGTGATGAACCAAATTCCTGTGTTAGGATTATGCTATGGACATCAAATGATTGCGCAATTAATTGGAGGGGTTGTAAAGAATGAAGATAACAAGGAATTTGGAAAAACTAACCTTAGAGTATCAATTTCTCGCAATATACTTGAAGGGTTGAAACCTGAAGAAGTTGTGTGGATGTCTCATGGGGATCAGGTAGAATCTCTGCCTGACGGATATGATATTTATGCAAATACTCCGAATTGCCCAATTGCTGCATATGGGAATGAAGCAAAAAAATTGTATGGATTACAATTTCATCCAGAAGTAGTACATACGAGGTCTGGAAATACTATTCTTTCAAATTTCTTATTTTCTATATGTAATTGTGAAAAAAACTGGAAAATGGAAGATTGGACACCTCGAGCTATTCGAGCTATCCAAGAAGAAGTCGGAGAAGAAAGCGTTCTCTTAGGTTTATCAGGAGGTGTAGATTCATCCGTAACAGCACGATTACTACAGAAAGCTATTGGAGATAGAGTTCACCCTGTGTTTGTAAATAATGGAGTATTGAGAGAAAACGAAGAAAAGGAAATTGTTCATACTTTTAGAGAAGAATTAAAGTTCTCTAATTTCCATTATATTGATGCCGGTAAATTATTTTTAGATAAGTTAGAAGGAATAACAGATCCTGAAGAGAAACGCAAAATCATTGCTACTACCTTCATTGAAGTGTTTGAGAAAAAAGCTTCTGAATTAAAAAAGAATTTCCCAACCATTACATATCTTGCTCAAGGAACCATATATCCTGATCGAGTAGAGAGTTCTGCAACCTCATCATCCAGTGCAAAAATCAAATCCCATCATAATGTCATATTACCTGAAAATATGAAGTTGAAAGTGATTGAACCTCTAAGAGATTTATATAAAGATGAAGTTCGCCGAATAGGGAAGGATTTATTACCAGAATATCTAGTCAATAGACAACCATTCCCGGGACCAGGCTTAGCAGTTAGATGTGTAGGAGAAATTACCGAAGACAAACTCATCATCTTAAAAAAAGCAGATCGTATAGTGAGAGAAGAAATTGAGAAAGTTCCGGGCCTTCAAGAAACATTGTGGCAATATTTTGGAATATATTTACCAGTGAAAACAGTGGGAGTAATGGGTGATGCTCGAACTTATGAATCTATCTGTGTTGTGCGAGTCGTGCAATCTGTAGATGCGATGACTGCAAATTTTGCAAAACTAGATTGGAGTGTCTTGGAAAGCATTTCTTCGAGAATCATTAACGAAGTTAGAGGAATAAATAGGGTAGTGTATGATATCAGTAATAAACCACCAAGCACTATTGAATTTGAGTAATAACCCAAAAATCTTTGTTTTTTATTTTTTAGCTATAGCTAAGTTTAAGAATGGTTCCGTAATATTATATCATGGCTTTCTTAAGAGGGAAAGCAACCTCGATGATTAAAATGGAACCAGTTTGGACTGCACTCATTCTGACTACAATTGCTGGATTATCTACTACAATTGGTGCTTTTTTAGGTGTAATTAACAAAAAGCCAAGTGCAAAATTTGTTTCTTTTATTCTGGCAATTTCTGGAGGAGTGATGATTTTTCTTTCTTTCGTCGAGATGTTTATCCCTGCGTGGCAAGTGGAGGAAGAAGGATTTGCTTTACTATTTTTGTCTATAGGATTAGGAATTGGATTTCTATTTGATATAATTTTACCAGAGGAAAAGAACGTTCATGAACATATTTTTAATGGATCATTAGAACAAGATGTTGAAAGCGAAACAGAAATTACATCTCAAACGATAGGTAGAAGATTACATAAACATGGAAGAAAATGTGAACATAATGTAGGTTTTCAGAGAGCAAAAAAACATCGAAGGCGTAATCCACAACGCAAGCAAATTTATTGTATTGATAAAGAAAAATTTATGAAGTTAGGAATATTGACAGTTTTCGCGTTATTTCTCCACAATCTACCGGAAGGATTAGCCACATTTTCTGCAACGTTACTGGATCCAACATTAGGTGTGGAATTAGCAATTGCAACTGCTCTTCACAACATCCCAGAAGGCATTTCAGTAGCAATACCAATTTATTTAGCTACAGGAAATAGAAGAAAAGCTGTGATATATGCCTTTATTAGTGGATTGGCAGAACCAGTTGGAGGATTAATCGCTTATGGGATATTACTACCTTTTCTTTCAGGTCCGGCATCTCAAATGGCTTTAAATTTCATGCTGGCATTAACAGCAGGAATTATGATTTATATAACAGTCGATGTGTTAATTCCAACAGCAAAGTTAATTGAACATAAACATACGACGATTATTGGGTTTACATTGGGAATGGTAATAATTGGAATTACGATTATTTTTATCTAGAGATTAAGCATAATTAAGCTCGCAGCCATAACAATCATCCCGACTATTATACCAATGATTGTGAGATGCCCTTTTTTGTCATATTTTTGAGCAGTAGGGAGGATTTCATCTAAAGATATATAAACCATTACTCCAGCAATGAATGAAAGCATTCCTCCAACTATTTGAGGTGTTAGAAATGAAAATAATATAAGATATCCAAGGCTAGCCCCAACTGGTTCAGCTACTCCTGATAAAAAAGAGTACCAAAAAGCTTTTCTTTTATTTCCCGTTGCGTAGTAAATTGGTATTGAAACTGAAATACCCTCTGGAATATTATGAATTGCAATGGCGATTGCTAAAACCACACCAAGAGAAGTTTCTGCTAAAGAGGCACCAAATGTCGCTAAACCTTCAGGAAAATTATGAATCGCTATTGCCAAAGCTGTAACAATTCCTGTTTTCATGAGTTCTTTTTTTCCCGAATCAGAAATTTTTGTGTTAGTTTTTTTCCTAGATTTTTCAGGTTCGTTCATTTGGGTTTCTTCCTCAATGGTTTTAACTATATGATGTGGATTTTCTACTTTTTCTGGAATTACTTGATCTAATAAAAACATAAACCCAACACCAATGAAGAATACTATTACGCCCCAAATTTCTCCAGCCGCATCGATACCTTGGGGTAGTAACTCCACAAAAGAAACGTATGTCATAACTCCGCCTGAGAGACCCAATGCAAAGGATAAAAATCCCATTTTTGGAGTTTTGATGAAATATGCGATTAGACTACCAATCCCAGTACTCAAACCTGCTAATGAAACTAATAAAAATGCAATTAGAACTTGGTTAGGATCCATATGGCTTTTCTGTGTATATCACATATAATAGTTGTGCTTAAAAATCAGATTCAAAGCTTTTGACGAGTTACTAAGTATAGAACGTTTCTATTCAGATTTTTGTCTTTCTTTTAGCAAACTTTTTTGTATATGAAAGGACATTTTGATTTATCAAACTGTTTGTGAATAAAAATGGAACCCTTACATTATTACTTGCAATTAACCCCAGATTTGGAAAATTTTGTGTTTTCAGGACAAACGACGATCCAAATTCATTCGGATGACCCTATAAATAAAACAACTCTTAATCAGAAAGATCTTAACATAATATCTATTAAAATTAAGTCTGATGAAGAATATATTGAATGTGAGTATGAACAAAATAACGAAAAAGAAGAATTAACTGTTAGATTCCCCCAATCTGTTGAGGGCACATTTAATTTGAAAATTCAATTCAAGGGAGAAATAAATAACAAGTTATTGGGGCTTTACCGAAGTTCTTATTCTGTTGAAGGACAGGATGAAAAGAAATATATTGCCACGACTCAATTTGAGGAACGAAATGCACGATGGGCATTCCCTTGTTATGATGCTCCTAAATATAAAACTACCTTCGATATTGAGTTCATTATTGATGAAAATTTAACTGGTATATCAAATTGTGACGTTTCTGAAGAAATTCCTCTTGGAAATGGAAAAAAAATAGTGAAATTTGATAGGACTCCAAGAATGTGTACATATTTACTTTACTTTGGAATTGGAGAATTTGATAAAATCGAGGATACTTCAGATTCTCCGATTGTCCGAGTTTACGCAGCTCCAGGTCAAGCAAAAAAAGGGCAATTTGCTTTAGAAATTAGTAAAAAAACTATAAAGATCCTTGAAAAACTGACAGGTGTTCCTTATCCTTTAACGAAAATGGATAATATTGCAGTATGCGATTTTACATTTGGTGCAATGGAAAATTGGGGGGCGGTTGCCTATCGAGATCATTTATTGTTTGTTGACGAAACCACATCAAAACCCGCATTGACACGTAATGTAATAGTTGTTGCACATGAAAATGCTCATATGTGGTTTGGAAATCTTGTATCTCCAGCAGATTGGCAATATGTTTGGCTTAATGAGAGTTTTGCTTCATATTTCGAACGTGTAGTTACAGATGAGATGTATCCAGAGTGGAATATCTGGGATGAATTTATTTTAGAATCCACTCTTTATGCTTTAAATCGAGATATGTTAATCAATACTCCCCCTATTGAGCTTCCAGGAGGAAAACAGATTGATATCAACACATCAACGGCTCCTATTATTTACGATAAAGGAGCATCCATAATTCGTGTGTTAAGTGATTATCTAGGTGAAGAAAAATTTAAAAAAGGAATTATGGGATATATGGATAAATTTAAACATGATATTTCCACAACAGAGCAATTCTGGAATACTTTCGAAGAAGCTACGGGCGAACCCATTCGTAATTTTGCCGATTCTTGGGTTCATCAGAAGGGACATCCTTATGTGACGGTAACAAGAAAAGATAATATACTTACCTTGGAGCAAAATCGTTTTACTATCCTCCCACATGAAAGTGATACAATCTGGTTTCTGCCAATCACTTATACGGTATATCTGAGTAACGGAACAAGACGAATAGAAAAAACCGTGTTAAGTGAAAAATTTATTGAGATTTCTCTTCCTGATAACGCGATTGCCTACAAGCTCAACACAGATCAAATGGGATTTTATCGAGTCCTCTATAAAGACAATAATTTGATGGATTTAGGAAGTTTGATTTTAGAAAAGAAGTTATCTCATCTCGATGTTTATGGTATCCAAAATGATATGTTCT
>JAEOUK010000364.1 GCA_016839385.1 Promethearchaeota archaeon | reverse complement strand
TTAAGCGATTAATGAAGAAATAGGTATCAAGTTCAGCATTTGCGTATTAGTCTTATATTTTTTTATAAGAAGAGATTTTCCTAGTTATTATTTTCCTTAATTATACTGACAAAATATCTTTTTAAAGAAGTTTGATTAAATCTGTGGTATGTCAACTGAAAATAATCCTACTTTGGATGTCATTAGTTCAATGCAATCTATTCGAAATTTTTCTCCTTCTGAAATTACATCTGAAAATTTGAATGCAATTATAAATTCCGCAGTAAAGGCAGCGAATGCTTCTGCTCGCCAAAATTATTCCATAATAGTTGTAACTGATAAAGAAAAATTAGCCAAATATTTCTATGGAGGAAATAAAGCTCTAATTTTCTGTGTAGATTATAATCGATTAATTACTTGTGCGAATCATCTAAATTACAAATATGATTATTATAACATGTTTGGATTTATAACTGGTTCAACAGATACCATTTTGGTAGCTCAGACTGCGGTTATTGCAGCAAAATCATTAGGTATTGACTCATTGTTGACCAATGTTCTTCACAGAATACCTTTCGAACAAATCCAAAAAGAATTTGCCCTACCCGAAAAACATTGCTTCCCGTTGATAAGCTTATGTTTAGGTTACAGGAAAGAAGAGCCTGATTTCAAAAAAGGGCGACTTTGTGGACCTGGAATAATTCATTATGGCTCATATCAAAAATTAAGTAATGATGATATTGAAACTTTAATCAAGGAATATGACGATCCAGAACGACATCTTGGTCTTAATTATAATCACGAATTTCCTCATTATCTTGACTGGTTTTATGTGAAATGGAGTCAAAATCGTTATGGAACTGAAAAAGGCAAGCAAATGTCGGAAATTTTAAAACAGCTTGGTTTTCTTTAAATTAAACTTTTTATATCCTCTTAGCTAACTCACCATATCAATTTCATGTGGTCAAAGAAACAATGGGAACAGACGAATTTTTAATGTATACGGAAGAAGAACGAGAATTCCGTGATTACGTGAGGAAGTTTTGTTTAGAGGTAATAGTACCTCAAGAGGACAATATTCAAAAAGAGAATATTTATTCGAAAGAAATTATCCGGGAAATTGGAAAAGCAGGTTTGATGTCAGTACACCATCCAAAAGAGATCGGAATTGGAAAATATGCAGGAAAGGGTTTAGTATATGAAACTATCGTTGCCGAAGAGATTTCTGCAGTTGTCGCAGGATTGGATATGGCAAGAATGGCATCAGCTACCCTATATGGAAAGCCAATTTCCCGTTTTGGAACTAATGCACAGAAGGAAAAATATTTGAAACCCATTCTTTCAGGTGAAAAAATCGGCGCGTTAGGCATCACCGAACCAAATGTTGGATCAGATGTGGCAGGTATGGAAACGCATGCTGAATCCAATGATGATGGTACTTGGACATTAAATGGGCATAAAAAGTATATAACAAATGGAAGCCAAGCAGATTATTTGTGCGTATTTGCTATTACAGATTCCGCTGTTCATCCTAAAACAGGTATGTCCGCATTCATTGTCGAAAATACTATGCAATGTTTTAATGTAGTAAAAGATTTTGATTTAATGGGAATGAATGGTGCAAGAGTTTCAGAGTTGATGTTTGATAACATAATCATACCGAAAGAGAATATTCTGGGCAATATAGGGGATGGATTCGCAATTTGTATGGATGAATTAGACTCAGAACGAGTAGCAATTGCAGCTGAGGCTCTTGGTTATGCTAGACCTGCGTTAGAACGAGCAATCAAACATTCGATAGAACGTGTTCAATTTGATAAACCTATTCGTTACTTCGAGGGAGTCAATTTTAAAATTGCGGATATGGCAACAGAGTTTGAAGCTGCACGATTATTAACTCTGAACTCAGCTAGACGTTATGATAAAGGATTATCGATAAGCAAGGAAGCTGCTATGGCAAAAATATTTGCTACAAAAATGGCGGTGGATGTGTGTGACCGCGCAATTCAAATTCTGGGTGGTAGAGGTTATGAAAAAGAGAACAAGGTTGAAAGATACTACCGAGATGCAAAATTGATGGAAATTGGTGGAGGTACTTCAGAAATTTTGAGATACCTAGTTCAAAGAGAAATATTCAAAGAAAATAAAAAGAAATAGTTATAGAAGTGAATTAGACATCCAATGCTATCCCAGAAAACACGTAATATTATTAGAATTTCTTTTTCATTTCTGATTTCTTTCATTTTTTTCTCTAGTTTTGTATATTTCACATTACTTACAAGGATACGAATTGTTTATCCTTTGATTATAGCACTTTTCTCTATCATATGGATTGGAATTGGAGGTAGTTTCACATATTTTGGAATTTACATTCTTAAAAACATCTCTTCGAAACTTAATAAACCGAAAAGGATTCTTTTTACATTTGGTATAATATTAATGATAGTGATGCCGATTGGAGAATATGGAGGATTGGCTCTCGGACCTATTTTACATGTGAATGAAATGTATTATTGGAATGATGGACCATATCTAACTTTTGGAGCAAATCCCCAAACTGAAATGACTATTTCATGGCTAACTAGAACTACAACTAAGACAGAAATTCTTTTTGGTAGCTCCCCCGAAGATCTTGTGAAATTAAGTTCTGAGGAATCACGTGGTCATCTTCATCATTTTTATCTTACGAATTTGACTCCGAATATGACATATTATTATAAAATCAATAGAAACTTTGCTGCAGAACATGAATCGGACATTTTCTCTTTCACTACAGCACCATCAACCAATAAAGACTTTAAAGTCATTTTAGTTGGTGATATGCAACCAACTTGGATCGACACTTTACGTACAGGAGCGATGGTTGCACAAGGAATAGTTGCGGAAAAACCTGATTTTGTAATTCAATTAGGAGACCTAGCATCAAGTGGAGATTTACCTCAGATATGGCATTTCACTATGAAAAATTTTCCTTTATACGCAGCAAATTCTCCATTTCAATTGGCTGTAGGAAATCATGACTACGCAGGAGGAGGAGATGTAAATACTAGAATGCTATTCCCTTATGATTATGTGTCAGATCAAGGATTATATTATTCATTCGACTATTCTAATGCTCATTTTATTAGTATTGATAATTTTGATGCTGGAAACTCTCAAATGACATCAACTCAAAAAGAATGGGTAGAACAAGATATAATAGATGCAAAGACTAGGGGGCAGAAATGGATCTTTATCAGTTTTCATCATACTATCTTAACTACAGGGACTTCAGGTCAAAATTGGGATTTGCAATCCTGGATGGTACCTCTAGCAGATAAATATAACATAGATGGAATCTTTTTTGGTCACGATCATCATTACGAACATTGGAACTATACATATGGTTCAAGTGGGTTACTGTATAACGCATCAGATGTACCATCCGGAAATGAAACTCATTATTGGTGTTCTGGAGGAGGTGGGGCTCATCTGGAAGTAGATTATGGAGTTCTTACTCTTGGAACTATGGTTGATAATCGTTATTTCTATTATGTTAGTGCTGCGGAGTATCAGTATGTTACAATTACAAGAAATCATTGGAATGCGAGCAAATATGTAGAGTCACAAACTCACAGAATATACGAAGATGGCGAATTATATTACCATTTACCAGAAGAAGAATCCTATTCAAACGATAATGAATTATATGGTTATCAATATGGAGAACAAACACTTCATTATATGAAATTAGAAATAACAAATAATGGAGACACATGCACAATTAGTGCCCATTATCCTAATGGAGATTTATTGACAGGACCTGATGGATTATATCCACAAAGTTGGACATTTACAAAATAAAGACCTATTTATTCCTTAGTTTTCATTTTTTCTATGACTTTGTTCAATCGTTCTTTAGGCTCTCCAGAAGCGAAATCACTTCCAAAAATATTTCGTTCTTTCTCGAATCCTTCAAAATTATTGTATATTGCTTCTTGAATAAGAAATTTACACTCTTTAATTGCACGAGAAGAATTTTTTATTAAAATATGTGCAAAATCCATAACCTTCTCGTCAATTTCTTCCTTTGAATAAATATGATTGACCAAACCTATACGAAGTGCTTCCTTAGCTGAAATAGGCATCCCTGAATAAATAATTTCCCTAGCTTTTAGGGGACCTACCAATCTCACCAATTTTTGAGTTCCTCCAGCGCCAGGCGTAATTCCAAATTTTACTTCTAATTGAGCGAATTTTGCATTAGGTGTACAAAATATCATGTCACATGAATATAATATTTCCATTCCTGCTGTATAACACGTACCTTTGACAATCGCTAGAACAGGAATCGATAGGGTTTCAAACAATCCAAACACTTCTTGAAAACGCTGAGAAACAGAAATGGCTTCCTCTTCCGTCATATTTACAAACCAGTTTACATCCACTCCTGCGCTAAAAAATTCATCAGATACTGTAGATAGAATAAAAACCTTTATGTTCGGTTTATTTTTGATTTCATCAATAACCATTTCCATTTCATCAAGAGTTGCTGAAGTGAAAGCGTTCATTTTATGAGGACGATTAAGCTTCACTAATACAATCGAGTTCATCTGTTCTACGCTTAAATTAGAATACTTTGATGCTTCTATCATATCCGTTTTGTGGAATATATTGTTTAATTACCTAATCCTTTTTTTAACGTGGTATTTTCAGAAGGAACCAATAGTTGATTTTTCTTTTAATTACCTTTAAATATCACCCTTTATAAACTAACGAAGTCATTTATAAACTTTATAAATAAACTTTTATCCTTCTGCCGACAAAATATCCAGCCTACATAAGGATAGCAAAGGTTTATTTTAATATTTAATCCGAGAGGAGATTTACGTTATGTCAGAAGAAAATGAAGAAATTCCTGAAGCAACTTATAAGATAGAAAATGTCGTCGCCACTGTAACCTTAGATATTGAAGAAAAAATTGATCTGAATGTTATCGCTCGTCGATATGCAGATGTAGAATATAATCCAGAACGATTTCCTGGATTAGTGATGCGAATTGATAAACCCAAAGCTACAATTCTTGTGTTCAGCACAGGAAAAATGGTAGTTACAGGTATGCGGCGTGCAGACGAAGCTGAAGGTGTTGTGCAAAAAGTCATTCGTCGAATTAAAAAGGCGAAAATCGAAGTTTCTAATCCAATTATTACGATTCAAAATATTGTCGCATCTGGCGATCTTCATACAAGTATTGACCTAAACTTAGCTGCAGTGGTCATGGAATTTGCTATGTATGAACCTGAGGTATTTCCTGGTTTAATTTACCGTATGCAAGATCCTAAGACTGTATTCTTGATCTTCTCAACCGGAAGAATTGTATGCACTGGGGGAAAAACAAAAGAAATTGTCGCAGAAGCGGTTCAAAAATTATCCGTTGAAGTTCGTGAACAAGGTGTCACGAAGGAAGAGGGAGATTTTGAATCGGATGAATTTGATGATGAATTTACGTTTTTGTGATTTTAACTTTACATTTTTTTCTTTTCATTTAAACGAATTTATTTCAGATTTTATGCGGTAATTTCACGATCTCTAAAAACGAATAGAGAGAACATTTAATGAAATTTAACTATTTTTCTACCCATTTTGATCTGATACATTTATTAATTGAGGGAATGAAAAGCTCTCTATTAGTTGGTGGATAATGAAGCGCATTCAATCATTAGATATTCTGAGGGGAGTAGCAATGCTTGGATTAGTGTTTATGCATGCTTTTGAGAAATGTGGATACAAAGTAATGGCAAATATCTTCGATTACCCTATTTATGTTGTTGCTACTTTAGGATTGATTTTATATTTCGCATCATGGAGAGGATTTTTTCTCCTGATTTCTGGTGTTGGTAGCACGTTTAGTTTTCAAAAGGCAATGGAAAATGGTAAATCCCCTCATATTCTACTCATAAAAAGAGTATTTTGGTCAATTGTTTTATTATTACAAGGAATGTGGATCCAAGTGTTTTGGAATCCATATAATGGGTTTTATGGTGTATTTTTCGGGCAAACGGGAATGGATGTAATAAACTTGGGAGGTCTACAATGGTCTGATGCCGTTCAAACAATTGCAGTGGGATTGTTAATTACAAGTCTGATTCAGTATCTACTTGTTATCTCTCTGAAAAAATTAAAGCACCGAATGTGGATAATGATCGGAGTAAACCTAACTCTAGCAGTGGTTACATTCGCAATAACACAAACTGTAATTAATGGAGTATTGAATCATTTCGGTTGGACTGAAATAACAGCTGTAAAATACCAATCTGTTGAAAACTTCGGTGATCGGCTAAAATGGATGTTTTATGCGATTTTAGTGGGAGAACAAGAGCCTTTGTTGCCTTATTTATCTGCCTTTTTCATAGGAGATGCAGTTGGAATCTTTTTAACTATGCCCCAAGCGACTAAAAAAAACATGATTTTTGGTGGTTTGGGCTTAGGGGGAGGATTTATAATCATATCTGTCATATTAGGAGCTGTTACTGGATTTCCTTTTGCATTCGCTATTTTACCTGACATGTGGTTCTTTATATTGGGAACGGGCATTCAAGTTTGGGCATTAATGCTATTCTTATGGGTATTTGATTACTCAAAGGGGGCTCAAAAGTTAACCAAATATACAAAAATAGTTCGGAAAGCGGGAATTTTATCACTAACTATATTTACTCTACAAGCCATAGATTATCTCCCCAGAGTATTTCTTACGGTTGGATCGGGTATATTTTCTTTATTGGGAATAGGACAACCGCTCGATTTTCTAAGTAATGGAGGAAATCTTAATATGGGTGCTGCGTTTCTAGCTGCATTTTTAGTCTTATTTTTCTGGATAGGATTAATTGGTTTATGGGAAAAAATCAACTACGCATTATCATTTGATTGGATATTCGAAATTCTAAGACAACTTGTTTCGGGAGGAAAAATTAACTGGAAAGATCCTTTATTATCCAGAGAAATCATTTATAATGCGGAAATCGCGATTACTAGAAATTCATAGAAAGATTTTGTCTAAGGAGGGTTGTTTTTAATTACTTCTTTTATTAATAATTTGAATGCTGTTTCCACTTGCTCTCCAGTTTTTGCACTAGTAGATATATAATCAACGTTATGAGAATCTGCATAAGCTTTTGCTGTAGGATCATCAATAACTATGAATTCTTTCAAATCCAATTTATTTCCAATTAGAAACATGGGTTTAGAACCACGGAGCTCACGAAAAGATTTCACCCATCTATCAAGATTTTCAAATGATTCCTTGTTAGTTTTATCAAAAACTACCAACGCACCTTGAGATCCATCGAGATACAATTTTCGTAATCCTTCATATTTGTCTTGCCCCCCTAGATCCCAAATTTGAGCAGTTACTCTTATGTTGTCGATGATTACCTCATGTTTTAGTAAATTCACTCCTAATGTAGATTTGAAATCCGTAGAAAATCGATTTTGTATGAAGCGGTATACTAGTGAGGTTTTTCCTACTCCGCCATCACCCAAAAGGCAAATTTTCATTTTTAGATCAGTGCGTCCTTCTTCTGACATTATAGTAATTAGTTAGGAAAATTACCCTAAATTGATTATTGTTCTCCATTATCTATCCCTTAACTATAATCTCTCCTAAGTGAGAATAGAAAGTAATTAAAGGAGTATCAAACATATTTATGCGAACTTCTAGAGTTCACACAAAAAAGTGTATTCTCCATGTTAGTGACTAAAGCAGTAATTCTTGCGGCAGGAACAGGAAAACGGTTAACTCCTCTCACTTCCACTCGTCCGAAACATTTGATTCCAATTGCAGGTAAACCTATTCTTCAATATACAATAGAATATCTTCGAGATTTCGGAATTAAGGAAATATTGTTAATTGTTGGGTATAAAAAAGAGCAAATTAAAGAATATTTCAAAAATGGGAAAGAATTTGGAGTAAACATAAGCTATTTAGTCCAAAAAAAGTATTTAGGCACAGCAAATGCAACTAAAATGGCGAAATCTTTTACTAGAGAAAATCCATTCATGTTAATATATGGAGATTTATTAATGGATTCCAGTGTTT
>JAEOUK010000732.1 GCA_016839385.1 Promethearchaeota archaeon | reverse complement strand
TGCCATCAATTGAAGCATCAAATCCTTCCATGGGATGAATTGCCAGTCGATTTGGGATGTAAATATTAGTATTATGATGGGTAATTTCAATCGGTTGAAAAAGAATTGATGTATTTTCGGAAATTTGCAGGTCTAAACCGATTTTTTTGATATCATGTGATAAATCTGATAATGAATGATAGGAAAAATTCCCCATAGGAACATAAGGAAAAGACGATTGAAAAACATTTAAAATTGTAAGGATAAAAATTAATATTCATTCAAAAAATGCTGGAAAAAAATGGACAAAAATACATTTCAACTTTAACTACTAAACAAATTAAGTAATTAATCAGAAATCCCATGAAACTTCATTTTTTGACATAAATAGATAAGGAGAAATCCAAAATTGCCTCTTGATGAATTGGATGAAGATATTTTACGAGTATTAGAGAAAGATGCTCGGGTATCTTATAGAAATATATCAGAAAAGCTAAATATTAGTGTTGGGACAGTTCATAATCGCATATCAAAATTAAAGGAACAAGGAATAATCAAAGGATATCTTCTTCACTTAAGTGAGGAAAAACTGGATTATTCTCTAAAAGTTATTGTTTCTCTTCTTATAAAAGGGACTGAAATTGATGGAATATTAAAGAAACTCTCGAAAAATCCTCATGTTACAAGTATTTACAGTGTTTCGGGAAATTTTTCTGCAGTATTAATGTGTAGATTTAAGAATATGAAGGATTATCGAGATTTCAATAACAATCTTAACTCAATGGAAGCTATTCGGCAAATCGAGACAAATATCGTACTAGATGTATTCAAAGAAGATCTGCATCATATTCTTAGTATGCCGAGTAGTGAGACTAAAAGTGAATGAAGTGAAGAAAATGACTACTAAACTAGAAACTTTTACTCTTCACACACATCCTGGAGATATAATAAATATAACTCCAAATATTGAAAATATAATTGAAATATCTGGAATTTCTAACGGTATTGTTTGCGTTTTCACTGCAAGTTCCACAAGTGCAATTTCTACTACGGAATATGAACCAGGTTTGATTAAAAGTGATATTCCTAAATTTTTGGAAAAAATTATACCCTATGAAAAAGATTATGAACATCATAAAACATGGGGTGATCATAATGGTGGAGGTCATCTACGAAGTTTTATACTTAATCCAAGCTTAACAGTTCCGATTCAAAATTCAGAAATGATCCTTGGAACATGGCAACAAATAATTTTTCTTGAATGTGACGAGAAGAACCGCACCAGGACTGTCTACTGTCAAATTATTGGTGAATGAGTTGTTTTATATCTTAGAAATTACGTTATTCTGTTTTCGACAAAATATAGCCTTTTTTTCTATTCCCTAGATAAATTTAATTGGAGATGTTTTCTCCATAGTACCATAAGTTTAATCTTATATTTTGTAGGTGTATCTCATGAAATTTCTTGTCACTGGAGCTTTTCAATGCGGTAAGTCGAGCTATATCTCGAGTCTTGACAAGAACGCATTAAATATCGCTTCGTATGATAAGAACGGTTGGAAATGTACTGTTGGAATGGACGTTGGTAACACGAAAAGTAATGGATTAGATATCACGATTTTTGGAACTCCTGGTTTGTTACGTTTCAGTGCAATGCGTGCGATAGTTACAGAGGGCTCAGATGGGGTTATATTCATGTTTGATGGTCCACAACCCGAAAAGGATGACGCATCTCTACAAATTCTTAACGAAATACGCTCAATTTTAGGTAGAAATGTACCAATCGTTTATGTTGTAAATAAAAGTGATGATCCAAATTGTAGATCTGTTGAAATTGTTCGTGCTCAGAATTATTTAGGTTCAAATGCAATTATATTCAAAATTAGTGCTTTAACTGGAGAGAACATTAAGGTCCCAATTGATGAACTAGCAACATTGGTAAAACAATCATTTTCACAAATTGTTAGTCACGTATGCAATTATGAAGGAGATATCCAAGGATTACAGCAAGAATTGGGAAAAAATTCAGACCAAATCATGGAAATTTTAAATTCTTTGGAAATACGAGGTATTATTTCTGTAGACAGATTACATAAATCCTATCAAATTTTAGAAACAGCGAAATTTTTCACCGAATAATCCGACAGAATTTATTAGTATTTTTTTCTTCGGAAATGCAATTTTTTGATAAAAAAAAAATCTGCCAGATTCGCTCATTCTTAAAATTTACCCACGTTTTAACAAAGAAGTTCTCAAATTTCGATGATACAAAAAGTCCAAAAATTTATCATTGGGATTAATATATCTGCCAAATTTTTTCTATTCTAGTCAAATTTAACTGAATAAGGTTCTATCAATTCAGATTTAATTTTTATTGAACAAAAAACACTTTTAATCAGAGATTTTTTTATGTGTTCATGGATCGACTTTTTCCCACAACCGACAAAAAATAGGCACCTTTGATAAAATTCGGGCTCAATATTTTACCGAATTCATAATAACATTTAAATAACAGAATAAACCTTTAATTTAATAATAGCCTTTATCGAAAGAATAAGGTTATTCCTTTTCCTAAGCATTATGCTTATATCGGAGGAAATAGAAAATGGCAAAAAGACGAAGAGTATTTGCTTGGAGCCCACTTCGAGAATTAATGAAGAAAGCTGGCGCTGAAATCGTTTCACGTGATGCTGTTGAACAATTATTGTTCTACTTAGAAGAACGTGCTAAGAAATTAACCGCTTCTGCATTAAAACTTGCAAAACACTCCAAGAGAAAGAAAATTACCCAAGATGATATGAAACTCGCAATTGAAATG
>JAEOUK010000363.1 GCA_016839385.1 Promethearchaeota archaeon | reverse complement strand
ATTGCAGATTGGAGTGTATTAGCAAATGCAATTAATTCTCCTTTTTGGGTCATAAGAGCTACTTTATCTCCCTTAATTATATCAGAATGAAGACGCAACACACCATTAGCAGCAAGATTGGCTCCATGACAAATTGCGTCTACTGCAGTATCTCGTACGACTATCATTTTCATGTGTTCTACTGCTTTCTCCATAGGCTGAATAAGATTTCGTAAATAAGATCCATCTCCTTCTTCTGTGTAGATGTAATATGCATCGTTTAGATCTTGTAAGGTAACTAATGTATCTTCCTTGAATAAACCAGCGCGAGTTCTTCGTAATTCCGCCATATTTGCTCCACAAAGTGCGACCTCTCCTATATCAAAACAAAGTTTTCGTATATAAGTTCCTGCTTCACACCCGACTCGAAAAAGCGTATATCGTTCTTGAGTTTCAAGAATGTCTGTATAATATATTCTACGTTTTCTAAGTACTCGTGCAACAGCAGATTTTATTGGAGGACGTTGCCATATATCAGTCGTAAAGGTGTTCAATAATCCTTTTACTTTCTCTGGTTCGATGTTATCATGAAATTTAATAACGCAAACATATTCTTTACCTGCACTTAATAGTGCGGAGCTAATTTTAGTGGCATCTCCTAACGCGACTGGAAGAACTCCAGTGACTTTGGGATCTAGTGTTCCTCCGTGACCCGTTTTCTCTAGATGTAGAATTTTTTTAACCCATGTTACAACTTCATGAGAAGTTGGTCCGGCTGGTTTATCCAAATTAATAATTCCATAATTCATGTATGTGGATAGGGGTTCTCTATTTTCAGGAATACACCCATATTTAAAATCGGTTTCTTCTTCTGCTTTTATTATCCAATCTCTCTTCTCATCAGCAGGTAATTTTTGACGTTCCATCCTATCCTGATCAAGATGTAACTTCGCAAACTATTCAAATTTTTGGTTTAATGTAGAATTGAGATAAAGCACCGATGGCATTTTGAAGGTAAAAAATAGCTAAAAAATAAAAAGAAAATGTTATTTATGGATTCCATTCATAACGGCATGTTGTACAAACCATTTTTGTTCCATACATTACCTTTGGGATGTAACTAACAATTTTAGTTTTATCTTCTACCTCACGTACTTTATGACCATTGCATTGTGGGCATACATTTCGTCTTTGCAATCCAATGTCCAACTCTTCTCCTCCGGTGAATCCAGTACTGGCACTCTTTGATGGACTTGGTGTAGAAGTCGCCAATGAAGGGGTCATTACAGCTCGAGGCTCCATTAATTCTCTAATTTTCTTATCTTTATGAGCCATTTCCACTTTCAAATCTTCGATTTGGTGCTGTAAGGCGGCCAATTGCTGAGTACCTGCTGCAATTTGCTGTTGATATTGCTGATTTTGAAATTTTAATGCATCAAAGTCCTCTTTAGAAACTTGGTTATCTCTAAAATACTGCAATTGATTGCTTAATTCCTGTATATTGAGATTTAATGCAGCAATCTGACGATCCTTAGCTTCCAATTCTTCTCTTGATGCTAATTGATTCTGATTTGACTGTAACTCTTGGATTTTTTGAGTTAACATTCGATTTTGATTTAATAATTCTTGGTTTTGTTGTTGAAATCCTACGATTTTTTGCTGTTCTACTTGGACTTGAGCTGCTACTTGAGATTGCAAATTTTGTTGCATAGATGCCATTTGTTGATCCGCAGATCCAGCCAGTACAGCTAATTCAGCATTCTCCTCTTTCAATTTATCATATTCTAATTCAAGGGCTTCAAGTTTTCCCTTATCTTCTATCATTTCTGCTCTAATATCGATTAATTCTTGTGCAGTTACTTTTACAGCTTTATCAGTTTTTCCTTTATCAATTAAGTCGTCAATTTCACTCCAAAAACTCATCTTTATCAACTTCACTTTTATATTGTCAATTAGCTATAAATTAGAAATGCGTACTGATCTTAAATCCTTATGTATTTAAGTCGATAATTTATGAGAAAAATTCCAACAAGATCAAATTATTAGATACTAAAACCGTTTTATATGAGGAGAACGAGCATGGCAAAACTTGTGAAAATGAAAATTTCAATTATAGGAGATTTTGCAACAGGTAAAACTAGCTTAATTCGTAGGTATATTGATAATGCTTTTGCTCGGGATTACCGTCCTACACTTGGTTCAAATGTCTTTATCAAGAAAATTGAATTAAACCACAATAATGAACAATATCTAGTATCCCTGAATCTATATGAGGTAGCAGGACAGGATCGTTGGCAAACTGTACGAAAGACTTACTATTCTGGAAGTCAAGGTCTGATCTTCATAGGTGACTTAAGTAGAAAGCGGACATTTCACCAAATTCGTGATTTTTGGTGGAAAGACATTCAAGAAGACGTACCAGAAACTATTCCAAAAATTCTTCTGGCAAATAAATGTGATCTTCAAGAAGACATTCAAGATACGGAAATTCGCGAAATTATGAATGACATTAAAGCATTTTCATATATGAAAACTTCTGCAAAAGAGAATATTGGAGTGAATAAAGCATTTATTGAACTAGTCACGCATATTTTGAAATCGTTTCTGGCTCAAAGTAACGAAAATGATAGTAGTTAAATTAGTAGTTAACGGATTCAATTTTTCCTGATTTGGCGGATTTATACATAGATTCCACAATTTGCAGAATTTTCAACCCATAGCTTCCTGGTGTCAATGGTTTTTTATCACACTGTATACAATCCATGAAATGCGCAATCTCTTGAGGATATCCAAATGTATAAGCTTCATCAGGAACAGGATAAGTCCATCCCGAAGTTGAACTTGCTTTCTCCACCACATATCCATACCCTGTTTCACTATAAACATTTAATGGTGTCATTCTACAAGGATCCACAATCACTTGACCATTGGTTCCATAAAGTTCAATTTTCATATCATAACCTCCAGGAGCAGTCCATGATTCCTCTATTGTTACTTGTGCTCCATTGTCAAAATACAATATACCAACAGCATTATCTTCCACTTCACATGTTCCGAATTTTCCTCGATCTTCTTGGATAGTAGTTGTTTGACAGAATACTCTTTCTACTTTAGAATCTAAATACCATTGGAGTAGAGCAATATCGTGAATTCCTAGATCAATTAGAGATCCCCCTCCAGACGGTTCCTGTTTGTAAAACCATTCACTATGAGGACCTGAATGCTGTTCCTTTCCTCTGCCCATGTAGATAGATCCAAGTGCACCTTGGTCTATTATTTCTTTCACTTTACTGAAAGATGGAGCATACATGTTATTTTCACAATAATAGATATTTTTTCCTTGTTTCCCTGCTACTTTTAGTAGATTTTTTCCTTCATCTGAATTTCTTGCCAAAGGTTTTTCCACTAAAATGTGTTTATCTGATTCTAAAGCATCAATCCCAATGATTTCATGCAAAAAATTAGGCACACATAAAGAAATTACATCAACTTCTATTTTTAAAAGATCATGGTAATCCGCAAAAGGTTTTCCCGGAATATTATTCGCTTTCATTAATTTTGTAGCTTCGTTTATCTTGACTGAGGAAATACCTAATATTTCTACATTTTCCAATCGTTTGTATGCATTCACATGATGTTCAGCAATAAATCCCGAACCTATAATGCCTACTTTTATTTTTCCCATAAAAATAGACTTGACTTGAAATGATTTAAATGGTATTATACCACAGATATAATACAAGAAATAGTTTGAATCTTATAGTATACAAAAACTTACGAATATTATGACTGTTTTTTCACAAAACTCGCGTATTTTTCCTCAAAACGCTCAGCCATTTCAGTCTGGTTCTTTTTTAATGAATCTAATTGCCTTTTTAGAGTTTTAATTCTCATCTCTCCAGTAGTTATTTCATCTTCAAGACCTTCTAAAACTGCTGCCTTATCACTTTTAATTAAAATATTTCCTATCATTTTATACATTATAACATCGTCTTCCATTTCAGAGAGTTCTTTGATCGTTTTCTTTTTATCCGAAATGAAACCTTCTATAGTTTTAAGATTCTGAGAAATAGTAGCAATATTTTCTAGACCTTGTTGAATTGCAAGATAATCATCTTGCATTGCTTTGGGGGGTGGTTGATTAGCCATTTTTTTTAGCTCTTACCATTAATAGTTACTGAAAATTACAAAAACCATTTGAATTTTGTTATTTTAACGAATCAACTTTCTCAATGATCTTGAAAACCACATTTCCAAATTGCATAATTGAATTTAAAGTTGCTCGAAATGCCGTAAGATCTTTTGCCAGAATAGAGAAAATAACCTTATTAGATGTTAACTTAATGGATGTTTGCGTCCGTTTTCTAGGAATAGATTGGTATTCTGGCAAATAGGAAGTATAAAATATATTTGCATCTTCCTCTGATTTAAATTTCAATGAAAAATTGCAATCAATTACCCAATCCGAATTATCAGGTTGCATGAATAAACATCCAAGCAATTATAGAAATTAAGAATTACTCTTTGCTTTTCTCAGTAAGCTCTCTTTGAACACGTGAGGCAATCCGTTGGGATTCCAAGCCTGGTTGAGTTGATTGAGTGTAACTACCACCTGTATATTTGGCTCCACATTTTTTACAATACCAAATACCAGTACTTATTCGCTTACTTACCTTGGTTTCACACACTGGGCATTTTTGTGGAGCTTTCATAGTCTCTTCAATTACTTTAACACGCTTTCGAATTCGAGAACCATATCGAGTACCCCAACGTCCCGTAATTCCAACTTTTTTTGTTTTTG
Source organism: Promethearchaeota archaeon (assembly GCA_016839385.1). Next base: position 8,837 of record JAEOUK010000363.1, on the reverse strand, counting down.
CCATTACTTGTTCACTAGATGAATGAGATAGCTAGACCTATATTTCATAATTAAAAAAATTTGTCTAAAAGCTAGTTAGATCCATTAAATGATAGAAAAAAAAAATTAGATTTTTGGTATATATTGTCTTAGATTCAATTTATTTCGCAATTCAATGATTTTCTCGACAGCAAGTTTGGAATATTTAAGAACTTCTTCCTCTGTCCAGACAGAAAATCCTGATTTTTGCATGGACACAATTTGTCCTTTTTCATTTACAGCAAATGAGATTTTTCCATCGAGTACTACTTCTTCCTCGAGATTTGGATCAACAAAAATATAATCTTCAATCCGTGCAAATGTAATTGAAAGAGGAATTTGATTTATTGGAATGGTCATGTAACCTCCATCCCAAACTGCTTGTCCATTTTCAATTTTAGCAGTAGGTAATTTTGTTGTTAATAATGCTGCAACAGAAGAAATTGCTCCAGCATCAATCAAATTGCCTGCATAGTCCATTACATACATGTCAATAAATAAAATGTAAACTAATTCACCTTCTTTGATGCAGAGTTTTTTGTATTGAATACAATCTCCATGACGGATTCCTCTGTCTACAACTCTTGCTACTTCCACTGCATCAATATCAGGTGGTCCACTTTCGAACATGGGGGATGCAAAAGGAATGAATTCTGTCATACAAGTTGCAACGCCTTCATCTGGTGAATCTGGAAATGGAGCACCAACTTCATATTTAACACCCGTGATTATGAAGGTTTCTCCGAGACGAACTTCAGCAGATCCTTCTGCTTTTGGGATTATGTCTGGTTTAATTTTTATTTCACGGAAATCTAGAAATCCTCTTCCGTCCATGCGTTTTCCTTGTTTTAGTAGATCTAAGATATATTTCCTCTGAATTGTAGAAACTACTTGTGGAGTATCCATTATTTCTCCTCCTCCGTTTTTTCTTCTGGTTTATCTTCATTTACAGGTGCAGTTTCTGCTATTTTTTCCGCTTGTTCAACTTCTTCAGTCTTGTCTTCCTTAAGATTTTCTGGTTTTGACTCTTCCGATTTTTCAGTCGTTTTCTCTTTCGCTTCTGTTTTCTTTTGAGCCTCTTCAACCAATCTATTTTCTGCTTCAGTTTCTTGACGAATTCTATCAAATTTGTCCTTGATTGCTGCAGTTTGGAATGCAAAAATTTCTCGAGCACCTTTTTTAATGTATTCAATTGACTTTTCCAGTTCCTCTGGAGTCATTTCTCCATCAAATTGGAGTAAAGTGATAGTCTCATCAGTCATTCTCACTGCAGCAGGAACATCCGCACTGCCTGCTTTATCCTCTAGATCTCCACAATCAAGAATGATCTTATTGTCTGCTTTTCCCGCTGCCACTCCAGCTACAAGAGATTTCATCGGTAATCCTGCATCTGCTAAAGCTAAAGATACTGCCGTTGTGCTTGCACATCTGGTTCCACCATCTGCCGCTATTACTTGGACATATACCTCGATTGCAGAATTTGGATATAATTCCAAAAATAAGGTTGGGGATAATGCATCCTCAATAATCTTGGATATTTCTCGTTCTCTCCTGTTTGGTGCTGGACTTTTACGTTCATGCACAGAGAATGTTGCCATTCTGTAATTTACCTTTAAAATTCCCCTATCGGGTCTCGCTAAATGACGTGGATGAACTTCTCTAGGTCCATATACTCCAGCGTAGATTTTATTTTTTCCATGTTCCACATATGCAGAACCATGAGCATTAGCAAGAACACCAATTTTGCAACTAAAGGGTCGTAGTTCGTCTAATGCCCGTCCATCTACCCGTTTGCCGTTTTTGTCAATTAAAATCTTCGGGTATGTTTCTGGTATTAATATAGTCATTATAATCCTCTTTCCTTTTTCTTTTCTTGAATGAAATACTGAATTCTGTCTGTTAATCCAGTGGTGTGAGCTTCCCGCTCAATTTTTCGAATAGCTTCAATACACAAATTTTCTAGCTCTGGAGATGAACCTTTTATCCACACCATACCATTTTTGGCAATAAACAATCTGCATGTTGTTAAATCTTTCAATAGTTTAATCATACTTCCTTTCTTACCAATTATTCGTGGAATTTTTGGAACATCGATGCTAATGATCGTTCCATCGTTAATTTTCCCTAAGGATTCTCCAACAGTTGTTAATGTAGCATCAGATACTCGGTCAACGGATACAATTTTCGCTATCAACATATCCCCAAGTTCAAATTTATTCATAGCTTCTGATTCAATTTCTCTTGAAGAACGTTTATCTCCACCTCGAGAACCTCCACCTCTTTGTGAACGTTTATCATAAACATCCATTGCATCTTTTGGCTTGAGTACTGCTGTATCTCTTGCATTGATGTCTACTCTCCATTTCACACTGGTAATATCTGTAATTTTGCCAATTACTTTATCTCCAATCTCGGGACGGTATTTTCCCCGAAGAGGAACCACATTTATATATTTTCCACTTATTTTTTTCAGTCCGATATATATCGAAACGATTTTATTTCCTTGTCGAACAGCTCCCCTTCCTGGTAAAAAACTTTTATCTTCACTTAAAATTTCTCCAGGTACGACGATCTCTCGAACCTCATTGTTATTTTCTGTCATTGTCCTCAATTATGAGCGTTTTAATATTTTGATCTGAACTCGTCCATGAGTTAGCTTGTTGATTTTCTCCAAGAATTCTGCTTCCATACCAGCCGGCATATCTGCAATTCCTACCCAAGATCCATCATTTTGCCATTCATCCTGCTTAATTTTACCATATCGTTCCACAACATTATAGGATTTTGCAGCGTAGGAAGGCGGAATTTTGATTGCTAACTCCACATTTTCCATACGAATAGGTATAATTGCAGAGATCGCGCTGATAACATCTTTTATCTGCTCCTCGGCAGATTTAATGATATCAATGTTGTATTTTGCTTCTGCAATGGCTTTTTCAATTCTCTGGGGTGGGTGTGGTTTCTTTGTTTGGGGATTAATACAATTTTTAGCTACAATTGCTATAATCTGGCGTTTTTTCTTTTCAAAATTTTCATCACGTTGCTTTTTGGTCCAATGCCATTCAGTTTCTCGGTCAAAAAGCAATTGATACGCGATTTCCACTGCATCTATGGTCCCAAATAGGGTTTCTAAATCCACCTCTGCGTGTACTTTACCGCGCTTTGCATCTTCAAAGACAATTAAACCTTCAAAGATATTATTAATGTCAATTTCGGGCATTGCTTTTAATTGTTCTAATGTAAACACCGCTGAGTCGTCTTCTGACTTTAAATCGCGGATTGCAGTTTCCATTTTTTTTTTTTGCGTCCCATGCTTGTTCAGGCTCTACAATCATTTCTACATTTATATTGTTTTTACGCAAACGAGCAATAGCAAATTTCCCTAAATCAACTCTTTTTTCTCCACCTGATCTCAAAGACATTTTTGTCTACCTCATAACGTCTAAGATCATCATTGAAATATAAGAACAAAAAATAAAGATACGTTAGAACCAATCGGGATCTTTTATAACTCTTTCAGCAGTTTTTGTTTCTCTTCTTTACTTAAGGTGATTAAATCCAATTTTTCCTTTTGGATATATGCTACCTCAAAGTTATCTTCCGTAATTTCTGCTTCGGTTACTTGTTTGATGGTTTTTATCGCAAGTTTCAACATATCTTCAAATTTCATATTTTTCTTGTAATTTTCCTCAAGGAAAGTTCGGGCATTTTGCTGTCCTGAACCAATTGCACAACAGAAGTATCCCCAATAAGCTCCTGAGGGATCTGTCATATAAATCTGTGGGCTTCCCTTAGGATCGATGCCTCCAATTAAAAGAGAGACTCCATACGGCCTACGTCCTCCAATTTGGGTGTATTGTTGTGCTTGATCACAAATTTCCCGAGTTACATCAACAACGGAAATTTTTTCATCATAATTCAGAATGTTGACCTGAGCTTGAATTCTGGCTTGGTCGATTAATGCACGGGCGTCTGCGGTTAGACCCGCAATGGCTGCACCAATGTGATTATCAATCTTGAATATTTTTTCCGACCCTAAACGCTCCTGAAGGGGGTTAGTGCCTCGCTTCTCAACAGCAAAAATGACTGAATCTTCATTTCTTAAAGCGATTGCGGTCGTTCCTCTTCGTACGGCTTCTATTGCATATTCTACTTGGAAGAGCCGACCATCAGGGCTGAACATGCTAACCGACTGGTCGTACCCGTTACCCGTTCGTGAAAACATACTTTTTACCTTTTTTTACTCCGTTTAAGTTATCCTAAGATGTTCAATATAAATTTCTAACGCTTTAGTTTAATTCGTTCTTTTACTACAATAACGATCCGATATTCACTCGTTACTTGTGATCAATAATTTGAATAATAAATAATTTTCTAAAACACGAGAAAAGTGACTAGTTTATATTCCAAACGAGCTTGTTCAGTTCAATTGAAGATAAAAGTAATGAATTATCAGGATTTTTTTCCGCTTCTACAAATCCTATTGCGTAATTACACTCTCTATCTATAGATCCCACAATTCCCAGTTTTAAGGGGGGGTTAAGAGCAGCATATTGGTAAATGTCCGATTTTAGAATGGAATATCGTATCTCCTTCAGAATTAAGTCATTTCTGTTATGTAACCATGTATCAAGAATTGTTAGACAATCTTCTGTAGAAACATTCACAGATCCATTATAGAATAATATTTCCCCCAAGTTTGAACAAATTACCATTCCTTTGAATTCAAAATGTTTTAACTTAAACTCTTGGAACTTTTCATGTAATGTCTCGTACATAATACTCACAATATGTAGGTTCTCTCCACTTAAAAAAAATTGCCAAAATTCATATTTTTTCCTACATTTGTGTTTTTACTTACTACCCGAAGCGAAAAAGGATGATCGTACTTACTCTACTAGACAATTTCTATTCTCATACCACTCCAACATCTGTGGATGAAAGATTCTTGTCTAAAGCTCTCCTTCAATTAATTCGGGAAAAGACAAAAGAATTCGAAGTAGAGTTTGAATATGTTGGATTGCATCAACCTGAAAATCGTCCGATAATCGCTATGGGAGGTAAGGATGAGGAATTCGTTAAAAATTATTTAATTGGAGAATTCGGAACTATTAATAATTTTGATTCCATTCGAAGTGGTCAGATTCTTCGGGGTAGAATTCGGGATCCAGATACGGTAAATTTTGGATTATTTATCGATTGTGGAATTGAATCACCTCAGAAAGATGTGTTGTATCCCTTATTCGAAATGCGTTCACAACTATGTAACGGAAAGAAATTATCGAAGCGGCAGCTAGTCAAGGCTTTTGGATTTTTCGAACACATGCCCGTATTTGTCGAAATCACGAAAATTCATAATGGAACAAAGAAAATTGAATGCCGTTTTGCAGACAAAACCGTAGAAATGATACATTCATGGTTGGAAGATTCGTTTGAGATGTTATTTTCTTCCGGACAAACCCGAAAGCGAATTAAAAAAGCGATAAAATATACAAAACACTATCCAGACTATATCATAATTGAACGTTTGGGATTCCTCGAAACTGTTATATTCTTAAAAAAAGGAACATCAGCTCCTGGCATTCTTTCTGATATCGGACCTCTATTAAAAAATACACAATTCTCAATGTTTCGTCCGTCCAACGTTAAGGCACTACTCCAACCAAAAAATACGAAAAATTAATTTATTATCCTCAGATCAAGTCAACTACCACAAGACATGATTTGCAAATACATACATCATGTCTTGATAAAATAAGCAAACACAGCAAAGGAGCCGTGGTCTAGTGGTGATGACGCCGGTCTTACACACCGGATATCGGGAGTTCAATTCTCTCCGGCTCCATTTTATTATTTCGGAACTAAATTCCGGTCCCAAAAAAATAACGGGCATCTTATTATGTTTACAATAAATTGTGTGGTCAGCTGGTTACAAGGTCCACAAACCTTTCAGTTGGTCGATGTACGCGATATATATGGTACCTATCCTACGATATCAAAGCTCTTTTTTCAGCATTTAGTTACAAATATTCAAATCGATAACCGCTATTTTGCTGAGAGCGGTCTAAAACGAATTGTGGACTCACAAAATCAAGAATTTGAACCTCATCAATGGATATTTTTATGGGCAGAAGATTTTCGAGGGAGATATTTCTACATCTTATTTTCTCGAGCTACAGAATATGGTGGAAATTGTGCATTAGCTGCTGCTGGACCTCCTGAATTTGCTGAGTTTTTGAGAGGTGAAGGAAAGCCTGCGATACTAGCAACTTTAACATTGTTAAATAAACCTGATAAGGTGAAGTCTGTTGCTATTGTTGTATCATCTCCTAAAGAAGCTCAAGAAGCGAGAAACAAAATGGAATTAACACCTCAAATGCAACAATTTTCTAATTGGATAAATGGACTTAAAGCTACTTCTAATGTTAAAGGTCAATGGTTTCCTGCTTATACTCCACAATGTCCTGTCTGTAATTCTCAATTAGTTGGACTGGAAGGATACGAAGTGGGATTTACTTCATTAGTATGCCCACAATGTGGATTTTCCAGGAAAAAAGTCGCATAAAAGCGATTATAGTCCATATTTTAATTTATCTTTTAGAACGGCTTCTAAATCGATGTTTTCCATATTACAGAACTGTAAAAGGTCCAAAAAGATTTGCCCGATAGCTACATCTAATTTACCATCGTGTTTCTTGATAAACCCTTCTAAGTCGTTCACATGCCCTTTTACCATATCAAAATAATCCAATTCTTCCTTTTTCGGATCAAATTTATGTAAATTTGCTAAGAATTTCTGTATTTTTCCTATTTCCATAATTTTCTCACCTTGTCTAATTGTTTAGCTTTGAATATTAATATAAACGAAAATATTTAATGTCGAAGGACGAAATAAATTTGTCTTTAATTAATTGAAAAAGTGATAAAAATGAATTATTATTGTGCTTTGGATTTAGGAACAACTGGATGCCGAACAATTGTATTTGATGAAAATGGTAAAGAAATCTCTCGTCATTATGAAGAATGGGATTCGTATTTTCCTACACCAGTAATGGTAGAGCAAGATGCGAATAACTGGTGGAATGCATTAAAAACTACAATAAAAGTGGCTTTGAAAAAAGGAAGGGTTAAATCAAAGAATGTGAAGAGTGTTGCAATCACAAACCAAAGAGAAACCATAGTACCCGTAGACATTAATGGAAATCCTCTCCATAACGCAATTGTCTGGCAAGATCGACGTACTAATGAAGAATGTGACTTCATTAAAAAAACTGTTGGATTAGACACAATCTACGCAAAAACGGGATTAACCATCGATCCATATTTTTCATCATCCAAAATCATGTGGATTAAAAACCACAAACCCGAAATTTATAAGAACACGCATAAATTTATGTTGGTTCATGATTTTATTGCAATGAAACTGACTGGAAAATGGATGACCGACTATTCCAATGCTTCTCGAACTATGTTATTCAATATCAATGATCTGAAATGGGATGAGGGAATTGCATCTAAGCTTGAATTAGATTTGGATAAGATGCCCGAAGCGGTAGCAAGTGGGACAGCCATTGGACCAATTACATCCAAAGAGACTGCATTTGATAATCACACAATTGTAATAGCAGGTGGAGGAGACCAACAATGTGCTGCGTTAGGTGTAGGAGTATCACAGCCTGGACGTATTAAATGCACCACTGGAACTGGGTCTTTTATCTTGGGTTATTTAGAAAGTCCTAAATTCGATCCGAAAAATCGAGTTCTCTGTTCTTGTCATGCTGTTCCCGGTGCTTGGGTACAAGAAGCCAGTATTTTTACAACAGGTTCCGCGTATCGGTGGGCTCGTGATGTGATATGTGCAGGAGAAGTGCAAGAAGCTAAACAACGAGAAATTGATCCCTATAACATAATGAATCAACTAGCAATGACATCTCCTGTAGGTTCAAATGGATTGTTATTTATTCCTCATATGGTAGGCGCGGGAGCTCCTCACTGGAATCCAAATGCCCGAGGAGTATTCTTGGGATTAGCTCTTGGTCATGAACGAAAAGATCTCCTACGATCTATCTTAGAAGGCGTGGGTTACGAAGTCAAGAAAAATATAGAAGTATTTCAAGAACTTGGTAGTATAATAACTGAACTCCGAGTAACTGGAGGAGGGTCTCGAAGTAATATTTGGAATCAAATCATGGCAGATATACTTAATATTCCTTGTGGACGAGGAGAATTAGAAGAAAGTACTGCAGTAGGGGCTGCAATCCTAGCGAGCTATGGTGTGGGTGATTATAAGGATATTGTCGATGCTGCTGAAAATATCGCAATAATGTCGAAGAAATGGACACCGAACCCTGAATCCACAGAAAAATATCAAAAACTCTACCTGACCACAAAGAAATTGTATTCCACAATTGCAGATACGGGAATCTGGGAAGAATTACTTTAATTTCTTTTTTTTTATTCCACATATAACCAAGAAAGTGGAATGTCTTGGTATTTCCCACTAGGTAAAGTTCTACGTATGGTCAAAGGTAGAATTCCTGAAAGTAATTCTTTTTCAGCAATATACATAGAATCCAATTCTACACTATTTCCACTTATATCTATCAAGATTGGAGCTCCAAGACTGATCTGTAGAGCGCGTGCACCAATTATTCGTGCTTTTTCATAACGTGTAAGAAAAACTGGACCAACATTAATTTTTTCTCTTGCTTCCTCTAACTTTTTACGCTTAATCCTTGAATGTACCATTTTTAGGAGACCTAATAAAAGGAGTGATAGTTTTCGCTTATTAATGCTTAAATTTTAATTTTTCGATCTTT
>JAEOUK010000010.1 GCA_016839385.1 Promethearchaeota archaeon | reverse complement strand
TATATAGCCATTTATTAGCCTCCTTTTTAAGCTTTCATAGATTCTTCTTCTTTAGGAAATGTAAAGCCTTGAATGTAGGGCCCATATAAAAACCTTTTTCAGATATCAGTAGCTCCGAAGGTAGATTCAAAAATGACTATTTTGCAGTAATTTCTATTAATAACATTCCTTTACAGAGTTAAATCAATTATAAAAATACAGAAAATCAGTTAATAAACCATTAAAAACTTCAAAAAAATTACGATAGGAATCTATTCCAAACTACAACAAATACTGCATAAAAAACAAGAGACAACATTTGTTACACACCTCCAGGATCAATAGTGTATAGAATGGTTCCAAAAAGTTTCGAGGTAACCAGATGATAGTCTTCTACTTTACCAAAAAGAGAAAACCAAACTAATATATCAGCAAGGATCCACAGATTATACAAAAGCACTGAGAACATGAAATAAAATAGTCTTATCAAATAATTCTTCGAAGTTGTCTTTGGAAGGTACGAATGTTTCTTTATCCTGTAACTAGTTTCTACACCCCAACGCCGACCATATAAATCAAAAAGTCTTTCAGCCAAGTTTACATCATTCTCATTATATTCTTCATTAGTGGCAAATGCTCGTTTAACCCTTTCCCCATTTTTTTGTTCTTCCTCAACTATCACAAGATTGAATACTATGTCTTTCATTTCAAAATCCTTAATTACACTTGGAGCAGGTGCTAACTCCATAATTTTTTGAACAGTAGATATTTTTGTAGCAGGCATTAAATACTTTAGATGAAATCTATTGAATACCTTTATTGCATTTGAATCAAAGAAACCACGGTCAACATACACACGTCTTATATTAATCCTCTGTAACGTATAGCTTAAGAGACGTGTAAGGACTTTTTCCTTTTCATCAAATGGCCCAACAGGCAACGCCAAAAGGGTAAATCGCTTTCCAGCTTCAACAATATTTACAGTAGCAAACTTGTAACATTTTGTTGTTCCACGATCTGGTTCTTTACCAACAACCATTAAAGCACTCCGGTCCCCATAAAAATACCATTCAGTGAAATCAATTGCGATATCATACCGTTTCCGAGTATCAAAAATATTGGACTGTCTTGACATTTCCCAGACAGTTTCAAATAGTGTGACAAACATCATATAAAGCTTTTTGGAGTTCTGATAGTTTTTCAGGTGATAAAATAACGTATCTGCATCTGGACAACCACATGATCGCAGTTCCTTGAATGTTTTATTTCCATTCTCTGCAAAATCCCTAGTTTGACCCATATGGATCATAAGATCTATGAATTGTTTCTTCGTATAGATTGCATTATGATTAAGGTTGAGATCTAAAAATGATGTGAATCTTCTCTTGAAAAGTCTGCAAATTTCTTTTGTTTTCTTGTTTTTTTGAAGATATTGACTCCGTTTCTTTATCTCATTCTCTGGCTTTTCTGGATTCAAAACATTGACATCAAAAATAATACCAAATTTCTCAGAAACTTCTTCAATTTTATCTAATGTATAATCCAATAATTCTTTAGTTTTTCTATCAAGAATATGATTAACAAAATATCCTATCTGAGTTCTATCAGGGGTTTTACAAAATCCAAGCTTCCATCTCTCAGATGGATTCCTTCTTAGATATTTGGTGAGTTTTGTATGAAATTTTATGCCTTTTAATTTCTGAAATAATACAAGTTTTAGTAGTGATTCATAGGAGAATTTTATTTTCCTATATTTCTTTTGTCCAAAAATCGAGACATCAAAGATTTTCAAGAAATCAGCTATCTTAATTTGCTTTTCTTGTTTGAATAGTTCGAATGTGTTATATATCCCCAGTTCAATGATATTCTTGGAGATATTTTGTTTGCTTGACTGCATTAGAATGTCTCCAAGCCAAGGGGAAAGCCGCTAAACTTACCCTTGGCACAACATATATGTTACTAATAATAATATACTAATGGTAATACTATTTATAAACGTTATGAGTTAAAGTTATATACTATTAGTAATATAGTTATGATAATGGCTAAGGTAATGCTTGAAGGATATAAATGCGAACGTTGTGGGCATGAATGGGTGCCAAGAAATAAGAAAGAATATCCTAATGTATGTCCTAAATGTAAAAGTCCTTATTGGGATAGACCTAGAAAAAGAAATAAATGATTTTTTTACTTTCAAAGATTTAAAAGTTGTTCAAGCGCTGGGATTATTTCTAACAGCCATTCTAACCATTGATATGATAATACTCTGGCTCTGGGTATTTCAACATCAAATTCAGCCCAATCTGTTTCAGCATCGTAAGGATCTTTAGCCCTACATTTTATATTAAAGGAACCTTTTTCTAAACATTTATGAGACCTGACAATCACGACACCAGAATCATAAGGGCCAATCCAACCAGTGTCTTTACCATCACCCCACTCAATAAAGTAAAAAAGGTGTAGTTCTTCAGGATCCGATGACTGAAAGGTGTAATCATATTTAGTTTCAGTATT
>JAEOUK010000362.1 GCA_016839385.1 Promethearchaeota archaeon | reverse complement strand
TTCGACCGTACATATCTGCCATTACCGCTGCAGCTCCTTCGTGTCGAGCAACTACCGTTTTAAAATTCATTGGACGTTTGAAAAATTCTTCAAAAAGGAATGGAGCGACTCCTCCCGGCAGACCAAATACATGATCTAAACCTGCTTGAGTTAACATATCAGCAACAATTTCAGTAATTTTTGGCATTTTATGCATCCTCCTTCAATATGGGTTCTTTTTCATCCCATTTTCTTAGTTTATAATATTTTTCAAGCAATTCTTTAATGGGAGGAGTTTTTTTCTTGGTTCCACCTTTAGGAATTGGTGTTAGAAATCGTTCGTATAACTTATCATCTGCTTTAGTTTGACCCGCAGAAACATTAAAAGCTCGCTTCAAATTCATCAATCGTTCTCCAACTTTCATCCAATCATTTAACGTAAATTTTTTTCCTGTAATCGCATTTAGACAATCTATCCAAGGTTTTATTACAGGAATGAAGTTGAATCCAAATATACACCCACCACATGCAGAAAATGCTTCACTAGCATCTTGCACTTTAATAACGGTTTCTGGTGCAATTTCACTATTAAATCGATTCACTGCTTTATCTAATCCAATATCTGTTTTGTAATTCATGCTTGTGGAAAGATGCATTGGCATATAACAGTGGAATGCTCCTCTTGGAGTAGTCACATAGTCCAATGCTGTGAGATTATTTGCTCTTGGTTCATGAGCAGGAACTTCTAATCCCTTTACATGAGTTTCAAAAATTTCTGGTAATTGGTATTTTTTGCAAAACCCACGCACTCCTTCTCCTAAATCGTATGCGATTTCTCCTTCTCGATATGCGATCTTTTTGATAAGAGCTTCTATAGCTTGAACTCCTCCCCAAGTTTGAAAAATTACTCGTTTCTCATGGTCTGGAACAAAACCTAAATCTTCTAGTTTAACTGTTAATCCACCAGAGTTAGCTACCTCTAAAAACATCGCAATAACCGCTCCTAACGAGATTGTATCCATTCCTAAATCATTAATTAATACATTCCATCGAATAAGAGCATCCAAATCATTGACTAAGATGTTCACTCCCATCATTACAAGGGTTTCATATTCAGGCCAACGCACCCATTCACCCTTGTATTCAAGTAGTCCTGTACATCCTGTAGGACAAGCGTAACAATGATGCTTTTTCACTTGTTTATTCGCAAATATTGCATTTGCACCTATTTCTCGGGCTTCCGGCCAGCGAGACATGGAATAGTTTTTAATGGGGATATCTCCAACACCCATCATGGAGTCTACACCAGCAGGGGTTCCAAATTGTTTGTAAACCCCTTCCATCGGACTTTCTTCAAGTAATTGTTGCATTTGTTTAATGGAAATTTTCAGTGCATTTGTATCTTTAACATCAATTTTTTCCGATCCATATACTGCAATTGCTTTGAGTTTTTTACTACCCATAACTGCTCCTAATCCACATCTTCCTGCAGCACGGTCTCGTTCGTTCATTATTGATGCATATCTAACAAGATTTTCACCTGCTGGGCCTATCGAAGATACTTTTACTTTATCATTTTTCAATTCTTCCTTAACAAGTTTTTCTGTTTCACGCGTTGTTTTCCCCCATAAATTGCTAGCGTCTTTAAATTCAACATTCTTGTCGGTAATGTAAATATATATTGGTTTTTCACTCTTACCCGTGATGATTAGATGGGAATATCCCGTTCTACGAAATTCTAAATTCCAGAATCCTCCACTAGATGCTTCACCTAGTAACCCTGTCAATGGAGATTTAGACAACACAAAATGCCTTCCACAATATGGAACCGAAGTTCCTGCAAAAGGTCCAACAGTAAACATCAATGCGTTTTTTTCATCAAATGCATTTATTTTAGGATTAATCTCTTTTATAAAAATGGCAGTCGCAACCCCCATTCCTCCAAAATATAAGTCCTCGAGTTTAGGATCTACATCTTCAGAGGTAAATTCTTGTGTAGATAAATTTATTCGTAATATTTTCGCCATAGTTCTCATTTCCACTATTCACTACTATATGCAATGTTACCCCTTTCTCAATATAAATCTTTCAAATTCCCTTATTTCTATGGATCTTCAAGGACAAACCAGTAAATATATATAAAACTCTATAAATGATCAGTTCAACCTATAATTACAAAATCCATAATTGATCTAAATGTATAAGAGAAAAATAGTATTAACAGGTAAATCTTCATTCGTAGTTACCCTACCAAAAGAATGGATTGAAAAACATGGGCTAAAAAGAAAAAATGATGTAATTTTTATGCCTTTGGATGATGGATCTTTACTTTTAACCCCTACATTAGAAAAAAAAGAATTCACAAAAACAATTACTTATAATGACAAAACAGATATCAATCACCTAAAACGATTATTTTACTCTGCATATTTAGGTGGATATACTCGAATCGAAATTGTGAGTGATTCCACTATCTCGTCAGATATTCGAAATGAAATTAAAATGATAGCTTCAAATTTGATGGGTGTTGAAAGTGGTGCAGAAACACCCACATCAATGACTATGAAGAATATGATTCAAAGCGAGGGCATTAAATTTCAAGATCTAGTTTCAACTTTAATGGAAATGACTCATTCTATGCATGAAATCACTTTTGAAGCTTTGAGAAAAGCTGATATCGAAGTTGCAAAATTTGTCTTGGATAGGGATAAAGAAGTAAATCCAAAAAATCTTGCAATAGTCAGGATGATGAATACTTATCTACAAGATTTAACTCTAACCCAAAGTCTTGGAGTTTCACTAATTGAAGCCCAAAGTTATTTTGCTACAAGTCTATATCTGGAAATGCTCGCAGATTTAGCTGTTTCAATTTCTCGAAATGTGATTGATACTGTCAAATTGCTACGAAGTGAAGAAGTAGTAACTGAAATTGTCGAAATAGGAGTGTTTATGACTGAAACAATGAAAAACACCTTCAAGAACTGGGAAAATAAGAATGGAAAACATATTAGACAACCTTTGGATTTAAATAATGTAGTGAAAGCAAACAAATATCTTGATAATCTGTTTGTGTTAAACAATAAATGCAAAATTTTAATGAAAAAATACCAAGAGGACCCGGTTTATTCTATCTTTTATGCAATTCTTGAAAAGATAAGAAGATCTATTAAAATATTGTCAAATATTTGTTTGGTAACAATAGATTTAGTAGAGGGGAAGCTACCAGAGAAATAATCTTTATTTATCTACTTTATCTATATAGAAAAAATATAATTTATATACATCTCTAAACCCATAATATATTAATCTATTTGAAGAAAAATTGTTTTTGATGATGTATGAAGTATGAAGAAATCATTCAAAGATTAGGAAATCTGCGTGATACCCCTCCTGTGGATGTTCCTAATAATGTTATCGAACCTGCTATCAAAGAATTTTATGTAAAATACCCAAAATCTGTTTTAATGTTTGAAGAAATGAAGAATTATATTCCTGGAGGTATTGAGCATATGAATTCCATTCAATATCCTTTCCCTGTTATAATGAATAAAGCCGTAGGACCATACCTTTATGATCTGGATGGGAATAAATTCATTGATTACCTTATGACCTCAGGTCCATGTATTTTAGGTCATAATTATCCTGATATAAGGGACTATGTTATTGAAATATTGAAGGAAAACGGTCCTGCCACAGGTGTGATGTGTGAGTATGAACTGCTTGCTGCAAAAAAAATATGTGAACATTTCAAAAACGTGAGTAAGGTTCGATTTTTTCAGTCGGGAAGTGAAGCTAACCTTGGGATGGCTCGAATTGCACGGTTATATACTGATAAAAAGAAGATTATTAAAGTAGAGGGCTCCTACCATGGTTGGTTCGATCAATTTTGCACTGGATTACATCTTCCTGGAACTGGGTCAATGTTTGCTCATGGCATCCCTCCTGAACATTATTCTAACACAGTAGGTGTGTTTCCCAATGATTTACGAGGAATTAAGAATGCAATTTCAGAAAATAAGGACCTTGGTGGGGTTGCAGCGATTGTATTAGAAGCGTGTGGTGGAGATTCTGGAACATTTCCTCCTTCTCCAGGATACCTTGAACAAGTGAGAGAAATATGTACTGAAAATGATATAC
>JAEOUK010000361.1 GCA_016839385.1 Promethearchaeota archaeon | reverse complement strand
GAATATTTTACCTTCTTAAGAATTCAACTAGATAATTATAAGAAAAAAACATCTATTTCATGAAATCTCTTAATAACAAATTTAAAATTAAGCAATTAATTTTCGAAATTATCAAGAATAATTAATCTAAATTCAATAATTACTAAAAAAAAAGATAAAAAGGTATTAAAATATGAGCTATAAATTACCAGATGAGAAAGATCTCGAAGCTATGATCGGAATCGTGGGTAAAAACTACGCAACGAATAACAAAGCGATAACAGCATCTTATCTTGCTAAATCTGTAATGGGTCTTGAAAGTCAGATACCCGATATAGTCGTGCGACCTAAATATACCGAGGAAATTAGAAAAATTTTAATTTATTGTTCTGCAGAAAAAATTGCTGTAAGTCCGGTTTCTGCTGGATTATCAGGTGGCTTTGCGTGTCCTACACTCAAACCAGGAGGAGTTCTTCTTGATTTAAGTAGAATGGATAGAATTATTGAAATTGATACAGAAAACCGGTATGCTATTGTGGAACCTGGAGTTACTAACGGAGCACTCTGGGCATACATGCATAAAAACTATCCTGAGTGGGCACCTCCAATCGCAGATGGCGCACCTCCAGCTGCTACAGTGGTAGGTGATGCCATCGATCGCGGATTTTCCCTCTATACCTCAAGTGTTGGACCTCAAGGGGATAATTTTATGTGTGCTGAAGTGGTATTCCCTAATGGTGATGTTATAAGAACCGGCTCTTGGGCACTCCCTACTGCGAAACCTTTCTATAAGTATGGTATAGGTCCAGATATGTGGAGTTTTCTAATGGGTAGCCAAGGTGCTCTCGGAGTATTTACTAAAGTAGCTGTTAAAATTTATCCTCACCCGAAATTCAAAACAGTTGTGGCTTGGGGAATGTCGAATCCCTACGATATGCAAAATTTAACTCTCGAGATCGGTAAACAAGAGTTTGGTATTGCCCATAACACAGTAATGGTTCAAGGCGGTAATTATCCACTCGTAATGGCGCGATGGCCAAAAGATAAGGTTCCACACGATTATGAGTTCTATAAAGAAATTGGTGTGAGTCCTTGGTGGATGAATTGGGAGTGCTGGGCTCAAACTCAGGAAGAATTAGATTATGTTGTCAATAGAATAAATAGTATGGCTGAAGATTTTAAGAAAAATAGAGCAAAAGACGGGGATTCAATGAAACCTTGGGAACTTCATCCTAAACAAATTGCTAGTAGAATGAAGAAGCCTAACAAGATCGCTGTCCCTTATTCGTTCTGGGAAGCCGGTTTCTTATTTATCACATGGTATACACCATGGAATGAATGTGCTCATTTTGCTGAAATGTATAATGCTGCTATGGAAAAATACGGCTTCCCCCCTGTTATGTGGATAGCTAGTATTGATCGTTGTAGACAAGCTATTTGTATGCCAATCATATGCTTCGATAGTACAAAGGAAGAAGATTTCGAAAAGGTTCAATTGATGAATCAAGAAACAACTGAATATGGTTTGAAGCAGGGATGGTTAAATTATAGACCAGATCCGTTTATTCACATCCAAGCTTACTATCAATCTGGAATGTACTGGAAGTATTTGAGAGCAATTAAAAAGCTCTTAGACCCGAACCAAATTATGCACCCTGGAAGACTAGCTCTTCCATGAACAAAGGAGGTTAAAAAAAAATGGCAAAAACAGGAATGGAAAGATTAGAGGAATTAAAGCCTCAAATTTATAAATGTATTCATTGTAAGGCTTGTAGATTTGCGTATTCAGGTGAACCTGATAAAGAGGGAATAGGTGAATACACCGGAAAACAAGGAACAGTGCTTTATGAAGGAATGGTCGACGCGTGTCCCGCTGGAATTGAATATGGTTGGGAAGCTTTTTGGAATGCTGGAAAAATTTGGATTGCTCGTTCAATTTTGGAGGGAGATTTAGAATTTTCTGAAGAAGTAAGAGATGTCATTATGCCTTGTATAACTTGTGGACAATGCTCAGCACAGTGTGAGAATAAAATACCAACAGTGGAAATTATAGAGGCACTGAGAGCAGCTTGTGTAGAAGCAGGGATTCCTATGATCGAAAAACACGATCTAGTAAAACGATTAGTCAAGGAATTAAACAACCCTTATGGTGGGAAAGCTGACGAAAGATTTAAGTGGGCAAAAGAAGCTGGTTTAGAGAAATATATTGACAATAAAAATGCTAAAGTTGGTTATTTTGTTGGATGTACTGCTAGTTATCGCCAAACCAATATTGCAATTGCGACCTGTAAGATATTTGAACAACTAGGAATTGATTTTACACTTGTGGGAGATGAAAGATGCTGTGGAAGTCCTTTCTTCAGAGTTGGGGCTATAGATATCGCTCAAGAATTAATGAATGCAAATCTTGCATCTTTTAAAGATTTGGACATGGTTTTTTCTCATGTGCAGGTTGTTACAAAACAATCACAAATGATTATCCCAAGTGGATGACTGACCCGAATATGCCTTTTAAAACAATGCATGCTTTTGAGTTGGTTTCAAGATTGATCTCGCTCCCAAATGAGAAGATTGCGTTAGAGACAAGCATTAAAGAATTGAAATCCAAATCTGATGCTCGTTCAAAAAAGGAATTAGAGCGATTAGAAAAACAATATGAGTTCATTAAAGACATAAAAGGAGAAATTAAATTCAAACCAAACAAGGAATTGAAAGGAAAGGTTGTAACATATCACGATCCTTGTCACCTCGGCAGACATATGGCTTTGGAAATGGAACAAGAGACAATCGAGAATTCTAAAAACCT
>JAEOUK010000360.1 GCA_016839385.1 Promethearchaeota archaeon | reverse complement strand
CACAAGATACGTCTGTAATGTTATCTGCGCATATGGATGAGATTGGGTTTATTGTACGATATATCGATAAAGACGGATTTATCAGGGTATCGCAAATCGGTGGACAGAACCCTCGTTTATTACCTGGTACACGAGTTTTGATAGACGGATATAATGGAGAGGTACCTGGAGTATTTGGAGAGAAAGCCATTCACTTTTTAAAACCAGAAGAGCGAAAAAAGACATCAGAACTTACAGATTTATTCATTGATGTGGGATTACCCAACAAAGAAGAAGTGGAGAAATATGTATCTATCGGGGATTTTGCAGAATTTGATCAGAAAATGCAAGAGTTTCCAAATAGTACTCGAGTGAATGGAAAATCTTTCGACGATCGGGTGGGCTGTTATGTGCAAATTCGTGCATTGCAAAATTTAGCGAAAAAAACAGAAAAACCAAACCACACCATAATTCTTGTATTCTCTACTCAAGAAGAACTTGGTGTTAGAGGAGCAACCGTTGCTGGATATCGCATAAACCCGACCTTAGCATTAGCATTAGAAGTTTCATTTGATTTCGGGCATCCAAATATCAAAATTTCTGATTTTGCAGACATAAAAATGGGAAAGGGCCCTACAATCTCTGTAGGTCCGAATTTGCATCCGAAAATCTCTAAGAAACTTATTGAATTAGGAAAAAAACACGATATACCGTTCCAAGTGAGTCCGGCAAGTCGCCCAACAGGGACGGATGCGAGAATTATACAAGTAACTCGAGAAGGAATTCCTGTTGGTCTTCTTGCAGTGCCGATACGGTACATGCATACGATGATTGAAACACTAGATTTAGTGGATCTAGAGCATACAGTTGATTTGGTAACACAATTCTTAATAGCGGATCTCGCGACGAATTACAATCTTTAGTTTTTTTCCTATTATTTTTCTCAAGAAAGAAGAGATGGAAATCCTGTCCTCTCTCTCCATAATTTCTTTCCCATACTCTTCAAGGATTTATTCTAAGTCTCGAACTGGATGTTTCACAAGTGTCCAGACTTTTATGATTTTTTTTAAGAAAATATGGATGAACTGAGGAGAGAGGATTAACAATATGTCGTCAAAAAAATTCTTTAAGTGAATGGGTATTTACTATTAGTGAAATGAAGACAACACTAGATAGGATTAATTGGATCATTACGAATGATTTCAAAATTCCCTCAGATTTCCCGAAAGAAAATTTAACTGATGAGTTCCTACGAAATTTGGGCTCTCCCGATAGCACTATCCGTGAAAAAAGCCTTGATATATTGGATACTTGGATAATGAAAGGAATTTATTCCACAAAGGAATTATTAGAAATTGCACATAGGTCAAAGGAAAATCTCTTTTATGGATTGGGAGAAAAGAATACGGATTCTGTGTTCCTTCGGTCATTTTCTGCGTTAATTCTTGGATCAATTATCCTTTTTGACGAACAATGTACACTCGGAACTATAGAAAATCGAAAAGCGTTCTTTACAAGGGAATTATTAATGGAATTCTTCAATGCAAGTCTGGAATATTATCAAAAAGAAAAAGATGTTCGAGGATATATTGAAACGAAAGAATGGGCACATTCAATCGCACATGGAGCAGATTTGTTTAAGATCTTCGCTCAACACCCCTTGATCGGTAAAGATGACCTCTTAAAAATCTTAAACCTCTTTAAACTCAAACTTGGAGAACCTCAAGAAGATATATACAAAGCACGAGAAGAATTACGTATTTCAGTAGGAATTTATACTGTATTTCTCCGCAGAATTTTAAACACTAATGAAATTATTACTTGGTTTCAGAGTTTTACCAAAATTTATGACGAAAAGAAATGGTTTAATTTGGTGAAAGAACCATCTTTATTAAACATTCAACTAAACTTGCGTTCGTTTTTGCAATATATGTATTTTATGGTTAAGAACGGGATTGCAAACACCGGTTTCTATGCTTCTCCATTTTATAATAATAATGTATTGCCAAATCGTGATGAAATATGTGCATGTATTGAAAAACTAATTCTTCAAATGGATAAAAGTCATTTTTTTATACCTGAATCAAATTGAGACACTGTTTTTGGTTGATTTGGAAAATACGATTTAACGGGCAATTATAACCTGTAATTTTTTTAATAGTTATTTATGAGATGTTACTACTTTAATGAAAATTATTAAAGTACAGAATACCTCAATAGGAATAAGTAAATTTATTATGATGTGAGAAAAAATGGCAGTAACTTGGCAAATGTGGTTGAAAATTGGAGTTGCAATTGTTACCGTGTTAACCACAGCAATTTGTGGTATGATTGTACTAAAAAAAAATCCTAAATATTGGTTGAATCGATTTTTTACAGGATTTTATCTCTCGGGAGCAATTGGATTCCTCTTCTACACAATATATCATATTTATGGAATCTATAAGCCTGTAATTATCCCGTTAATGGTTACGGGGCATATATTTATGAATTTCGGATTGTCTTGCCTTCTCCAGACGGAATTTATACTCGAAAACTCATCTAAAGAAGGAATGACTTTCCCGTATCTGGCACTCTCTGGAGGTTTATTCCTCATTTCAAGCGCTGGATATTTAGTACCAGGAATGGTTACTCTTAATGAAGCCGAATATTTACTGGAAAACATAGATACTACTACTCAAACTTGGTTCTTTTTCGCAGTGAATTTATACAGACTAGCAATTCTACTCTATGTAATAATTAAGTATGCAATTATCTCGAAAACTGCGAAAGGAGTAACAATTAAACGGATGAAAATTTTTACCTATAGCTTGCTGATAGCTGTAGTTGGAATTGTTTTTAACCTAGCAGGGGGAGCCATCTTCAGTGGGTACGTAGAGTATTCATTTGAAATACTGGGTATGTTGACTTTTGTAGTCGGTTTGATATTTATGCTACGAGCTTTTCTACTAAAAGAACATTTAGAACCTAATGAATAAGAAAAGGAAGATAGAGATTATTCAGAATCGGAAGGAATTAATACTTCATTATTTTTTATTTCGTTTGCAACATTAATTGCTTTAGTATAAAGTTCTTCTGAAATAATACTCATCTCATATGCTTTATCGAGTAGTTCTTTATCAATTATCTCTCGTTTTCGGTTTAGAGGTTCCAAAACATCAATTTCCAAGTCGAAATAATGTATGCCATTTGGTCTGAATACAATTGGGGTATTGATATTGAAATATTTCCCCTTCAACTCATTTTCCTTAGAATAATAAGAAGTTTCAGCAAACCAATTTCCTTGCTCATAAATGCCTATTGCATAATCTCCTTCCTCAACTGGTATCTCTAATCCATCATAGTTCCCTTGAGATTTCATGTGTCTTCTTATTATTACTTGTAAGCGATTTGGATTGTGTAGTCTTCCAATTTTTTTAATTTGACCAGGTTGTAGGTGTAGGATTCTGCCATTAATTTTATAATGGTTAATATCTAAGATTTGGCGTGGAGCATAAAGATTCGACGAATAAAATGCTAGGAATTTTTCTTTGGTGGTTTCTGTGCAACCTTTACTACCGGATTCTGCAAGAATTTCCTCTATTAACAATAAAGTCTTGAGTGGTAAACGATCACCTATGTTAGCACTTGCCTTAATCTCATGATGCAGTGGTAAAGTGGCAATTATAGAGTCTCTTAAATTATCAAATTTGTATTTTGTGGTATTCGGGAATAAAAAATTGATTGAAATGTTATTAGAATAAATTTCTCCTACTTGGTTTTTAGATTGATTAACTAGTGATTCAATCTCAAGAAGTTTTTCACGTAATTTTTGTATTTCACGTAAAATTTCTATTTTATCCGCATGTTGGGCTACGGTACGTATTAACATTCCAAAATCTTGAGTGGAAACATCACTGATGACATTTCCCAGTCGTGTTCTCTCTTTTTTATCTTTTATTTTTTTACTAATTAACCCACGTTTATTGTATGGCATTAGTACTGCTAAATCACCAGATACAGTATAACCTTGATTAAGATATGCATAGGTTTGACCCACATCCTCATAAGATACTTGAAAAATATCTTCTGTTCCAATTTTTAACCATTTGTTTATTCTTCCAATCGTTGTAGTAAAATGTAAATCAGTTTCGGTATCTTGATTTTGATCTTCTGGAGTTAGACGGGCTAATGAGTAATTTTTTGCTTTATTAGAGGAAATAACAATTCCTTTATATACAGAATTCAATGGAAATTTAGCCCTATAAACTAAAATATGCGGAAAATTTGTGCGATTTATAGGAAAAGTATCTTTAATTTCATCCCAAATTTCTTTAGTAGTCGTAACAGAGATCCCTTCACGATCATATCGATCATTTATAATTATTTGCTTACTAAATGGATTCTCCCAATCAGTTGAGAATTCCTCCAATTGAAATCTATCTCGTATAGGAGGTGAAGGATACACAATATTATATTCCGAGTCCTTGAATAGTTTCGTTAATGCTGTGGAATATATTCCTCTTATAAACACATTATACATAATCATTCAAATCTGCAGTTTTTGTAGGTCTATGTTACCAAAAATCCCTAATAATTCAATAAAAAGAAGTTCCTCTATTAAACGGTTTTTACTCACTCTTTAATCAATTTCTCAAACCAATCAAGTTAAAAATTTTAAGCAAAAAAAAGATTGATTGATTAAGTAAAATCATTTCCTCAACAAGGGCATTTAGTAATATCATTTCTAGAGAGATTACAAATAAAAAATGTAGCGGTTCCATTGATTAATCGTCTAATTGTTCATCATCCACCATAAAGAGTTCATTATTTTTAATTAGATTACCAAACGCAATAACAGAGTCTTTAATTTGCTCTTTATCGGTTAGTCCAGTAATAACAAATTTTCCATTAGAAAAACATAGAAAAACGCACTTATGGGGATCATCCATCCGAAGAACCATCCCTGGAAATACTTCGGGTTCATAAATTGTTCTTTCTAATACTACACTTGCGAGATCCAAATCAATACGGCGTTTTAGATGCCCACTAACCGCCATATTGACAATTCGATAACTAGGATTTTCAGAAACTTCAATATTGTTAGATTTTAGATTTCCTACAACTTTTTGAATGATTATAGGAACGAATTCGGGTTTTTTTAATCCGGTAATTATCATTTCACCATTCTCATATAGCAATGCGGTGCATTTTGGCTTGGTGAAACGAATACGTACGCCTGGAAAATTATTGACATTATACTCGACTTCTTGATATTTTTCAGCTAATAAATCAAGATTAATGCGAGTTTTTAGAGACACAGAGGAAACTATATTCGTGATTTGGAATGCTCCTTTGATTTTTTCATCTACTTGATCCACCATGTCTCCATCTCTTTGAAATTTTATTCTTATTGTAATGTAATTGCTTTTATCTTGAAGTTCGATTCTATATTTAAAAAATTAACTCCAATTAAGTTTCCTCTATATTTAAAACTATTAGACGTATTTTAGAAATGGTGTAGCATAACATTTCAATGCTTATTTCAAGGTTGAACTATAACTGCTAGATTTTTAATGATCACACCATAAGGAATATTAATCAAAATCCATTGGGAACATCTAATGACAGAAATTGAGTATAAATCAGAAAAGTACGATTTTGCGTGGTGGAGAGTTGTTTTTTTCATAATTGTAGCACCTTTGTTATCGGTTCTTATCTACAAACTCACAGAAGTATTTTGGTTATATACGCATAAACCTGTAGTAAGGCAAACTGTGTGGATAATTAATCTTATTGTCGATTCTCCTACGGATTTTGGATGGGATTTAAATCCTAATGCCATAATAGATGGATATTATTATACAATTCCAGGAAAAGGACCAATCGGATTCACCACTATGTGTACTGGAGTCCAGGCAATTGCGATTTTCTCCGGAATTATTCTCACTATCCCTCATTCGTACAACGTAAATGTGAATCGGACAATTTGGGGAAGAAAAATCCTAGCTTTAACCATTTCTTCAGCTATATTTTATGTGGTTAACATTGCTCGAATGGTATTACAGTTGATTTTGTACTATCGAGGTTGGAATTGGGATGATATTCACGTCTCAATATCAGCAGCATCTTCCTTTATCGCTGCTTTGATCATAATCTTAATGCATAGATGGATTCCTGAATTTATTATCTCGATTATCTG
The DNA here is from genome assembly GCA_016839385.1 of Promethearchaeota archaeon. The sequence continues at coordinate 4,677 of JAEOUK010000360.1, read as the reverse complement.
GACTTTAGGAGAAATAAAAGCAGCTATAAAACTCCGAAAAAAACCAGTTACTGTGAGTCCATAAAATTTTGGATCCACTTTTCTCTTTCCTTTTTAATATGGATGTATATAAGACTAATGAATGATTATGTTTGAATCAGAAAGTGGACAAAAAATTGCCGAAATCGGTGGGATTAAGATTGGTGGGGAACTATCAGAATTTCCATTTGTATTGATTGGATCGATTTTCTATCTAGGACATAAGATTGTAAAAAATGAAAGAACCGGTGAGTTTGATAAGGAACTTGCTGAACAACAAATACAAGACTTCTTAGAATTTTCAGATAAGACAGGGATTCCCGTCATTATCGATGTAGTAGGGGACTATAAGGAATCCTTGGTTAAGTATTGTGAATTTGTTGGAAATTCAACTGATGTTCCTTTTCTTGTGGATGGTCTTACAAATGAATCTCGAATTTTTGCGATTGAAAAACTAATTGAGATTGGTTATCGTGAACGTGCTGTTTATAATAGTCTTGATGACTCAACAACCATTGAGGAATGCGAAAAAATTAAGAATATAGGTGTTAAAAATGCAGTCCTTTTATGTTTTGGTTCCGGTGCTGTGACTCCTGAAGGAAAGATAAAATTATTGACGTCTACGACCCCACCTGAAAAACCAGGTCTTCTTGAAAAAGCAAAAATAGCTGGGATCCAAGATTATATTGTCGATGTAGCAGTTTTAGATGTTCCTAGTATAGCCATTGCTGCTGGATCTATACAAAAAGTTAAACAAGAGTTGAAATTACCTGTTGGATGTGCTCCAATTAATGCAATCTCGGAGTGGAAAAATAATAAGATGTTTGGTAAAACAGGAAAAATCTCCAATACTGCTTCAATTTTATCTTATATTTTTTCACTAGGGGCTGATTTTGGTATGTATGGAAGCATAAATAAAGCTATTGACGTCTTTCCTAGTATAGCTCTCCTTGATAGCATCAATTCTTATTATCGGAAGCGAATTTTGAAAAAATCAACTGAAGGCATAAAATTTCGGGAGATGCTAAGATAAACTATTGAGAAATTATCTTCTCAGTAGATAACCTTTTTTTTTAGATATTTTAACTAATACACATGGAAAATACAGAAAAAAAAACTGATGTTGTTACATTGGGTGGGATCACCACCGATCTTATTATGGGTGTAACAGATGTGATGAGATTTGAAACTTACACTCAAGAAGAGGTAAAAAAATACACAGCAATCGAATATTCCAGTAAAGTGAATGTAAATTCGTTACAAATATTCCCAGGCGGATCTGCTTCAAACATTGCATCAGACCTTGCTAGTATTGGTATGAAAACTCGCTATTTAGGAGTTGTTGGTATGGATCAAAACGGAGATATTGCATTGGATGATATGAAAAGTCGTGGAGTAGATGTTTCCTACGTTAAAAGAACGGACCAAGATCAAACAGGATTATCTGTTATCCTAATGACTGGATATGGGAAAGATCGTTCAATTTTAGCTTACAAAGGTGCTGCGGATTTAGTTGATTCAAAATATATAACCGATGATATGATAAAAGATGCGAAAGTTTTTGCTTGGACTTCTCTCACATCAGAATCTGGAGTTGCAGCGATTAAAAAAGCAATTGGAATAGCAAAAAAATATAACGTGGTCGTGTGTGCATGTCCCTCCATCTCAATTATTAAAAAACGCAAATCAGATGCAATAGAATTAATCAAGCAATCTGAGATGGCTTCCCTGAACAGTGAAGAAATCCAAGAGATCACAGGGGAGAGTACAACTATTCGAGGAATACAAAAATTACGATCTTGGGGTGTGAGGAAATTTGCAGTATCCCTAGGTTCAAAAGGATCCCGTCTGATTGAGGGTGAGAAAGTAGTAGAATCAGGAATATATGCAGTTCCAATTTCGGATACAACTGGAGCTGGGGATGCATTTGCGTCAGGTTTTATTTACGGTAGTATTCACGGATATTCATTGGAAAAAATTGCAAAATATGCTTCTGCACTTTCTGCTTTTGAAATTAAAGGTTTAGGAGTTCGGAATGGGCTCCCCAATTCCATTAATGAACTCGAGGACTTTATAAACACAAATACTCTAAGACAAACAGAATTGAAATTCAAATCTTTGTAATATTGGTAATCCATCCATTTTTATATCAAGATTTTTACCTTATCTTAAAGAAACGATCAAATTATTAGCAAATCGTAACTAAGTATAAAAATAATTAAACTACAAACATGGGCGATTATGTAATATGTCTCTAAAAGAAGAAAGCAAGGAAATTTTCCGCACATATGGGTTAAATGATGAAGAGATAAATGTTTTGATAGCTTATCTCGGAAATTCCCAATCCACAGCGAGTTTCATTGCGACTTACCTAGATATGAATTATGAACTAGTGAAAACTATAACGTAAAAACTAGTAACCGAAAATTTTCTCAAAGAGATCAAAAGTGAAGTTAATGTTAGTCGATATATTCCATTAGAACCATATTTTTCGTTAGTAATTGAAGAATCTAAGAAGTTTCGAGGAAAAGTTGAGAAGATTAAAGACGCAGTACTTGAGGATCAATCTAAAAGATTTGACAATTTAGAATCAATTCGCACCACATCTGTGGGAGAAATTGATCAACGAGTTGAAGACCAAATTGAAAATTTCTTCCGTGATTCCGATGAACATGATTCGGATAAACGTATTGCAATTGAAAAAGCAAAAGATAGATTCACAACAACAGCTCGTGAAACTTATTCGAAACTCGAGCAAGATGTTAGAGACGTAGAGGGTAAGGCTGCAGCACTTTGGGATAATCATTCAAGCAAATTTGCCGGAGATAATAATGCATTAAACGAAAAACTTGATGCAACCTCTAACGAACACGTCTCAAAAACAGGAGTATTGGAAAAAGATCTTCATGCAATTATTGATAATCTAAATGGTCAATTGAAAGGGATTGCCGATGGTTTTGTCTCCAATTATGAGAGTGGAATTACAACTGCAAAAACAGGAATTAACACTATTGTTGCGGACTTATTGAAAGATTTCACAGAAAGAGTAAATAAACTGGAAAATGAAATTAAAAAGCAATTAGATGAACACGTCGATTTTCATAAAGAACATGCAGAAGCACTCAAACCTTCATTAGAAGAAATTCTTGCAAAATATATGGCTCGAATGTACGATGTGATAGAGGACTTGAAAAGAACTATTACTAAATTGTTGTATGAGCAAGCCGATCATATCAAATCTACCACTGATAATCTACAATCTCTGTTGAAACAAAATGTAAGCGGATTTGAAGAAAATACTTTAATGCTAATTGATAATCTAGCGGATATTTCCAGTAAACTCACTGGCTTGTCACATGATTTAGCTAAGCGAGGAAGTGCTTTCAAAGCACTATTCGTTGGTAAACACAAAGAATGGAAAGCTTTGAATGAAGAAGTTAAAGAACGAGTTGGTAAACTTTCTACTTCTGTGAAGGAGGGATTCACTGCAAGTACTTCTGAATATACCGAGAAAAATCAAGCAATATTAACAGATGAAAATGCTAAGTTGAAAACTGAGACGGATGCTCTGGATCAAAAAGCTCAAGATTCTGTTAACGTAGAAATGGAAGGATTAGCTGCTGATTTAGCTTCGGAAATTGATGCTACATTTGCTAAAAACATAGAACATTGTCAAGATACTACCGTAAAACTAAAAGATCTCACACAGAGTACTTTAGAATCACATCACGCGGAATATGACAGTGCAATTACACGTCATCTAAAGACAACATTAGCACACTACGATGATAGCGACCATGAAGTGAAGCATAAAGTTACTGAATGGTATAGCGAAATGGATAAAGATCACCATGTGGCTAAAAACAAAGCATCCACTGAGACTGGTCAACAAATTACTGATATTAAATCTCATCTTAATGCTACAAAGGAAAAGAATGTGGAACATTCAAAGACTTTTGAGAATGACAAGAATAAACTAAAAGATACTCAGAATGAAAAATACAACGGTGCATTAGAGCGCTCTGAGAAATATATCAATGACGAAATTGATCTGTTCCAAAATGAGAGTAAAGAACTAAATGATAAACTCCATGCTATGCTAGAGGATCATAAATCCAAATATCAAGAAAATGCGACATTTTTACAGCAATCTTTGACTCGTACCATCAATGAAAACATTCAAAATACCAAAGACGCAATTGCTGACTTCACATTAAATTTTATGAACAGCATAGATGAAGCTACAGAAGTCGCTTTAAATAATGAAGACAGACTTAGTGATATTTTAGAAGCTTCTGCCTCCATTATTGAGGTTCCTGAAGCGACTACATGGCATATTGTTGGAATGGCTGGGATTGTAGAAGCTGTTAGCGATATGTTAAGTCGAGTGAAAAGCTCTATTATCGTTGTAACTCATCAAGTAGTTCCGAAAATCATGGAAACTATGAGCCAAATGGCCTATACACGAAAAGCTGCACGATTTTTCTACACTACTCATTGGACTCCTGAATTTGAAACCATCATCACAAGAATGAAAGCTTTAGGAAACATTCAATTCCGTCAAATGAAGCAAGCAGGAAACTTTATTGCTGTTACAAAAGATGCTGAAGAAGTAATTCTCGCACCATTCTCAAAGAAGGAAGACGAAATTATTGGGGT